>NZ_JBFUFK010000003.1:0-259741 GCF_056403475.1 Rhizobium sp. P2_G9
TTCGTCGGCAGCGTGCTCAATTTCCGCGGCCGGGTGATCCCGCTCGCCGATATCCGCCTCGCCTTCGGCATGGAGGCGACCAAGATCACTCATGACAGCCGCATCATCGTCATCGGGCTCAAACTCGAGGGCGAACCGGTGCTGATCGGGGTACGCACCGACAAGGTCAACGAGGTCACTACGCTGACCAAGACCGCAAGCGAGCCGCCGCCAAGCGTCGGCATGCGCTGGCGGGCTGATTACATCGATTGCCTCGTCAAGCGCGGCAACGACTTCATCATCGTACCGAACATGGATGCAATCTTCGCACAACGCCACAACCTGTCCTCAAGACCCTAACCAAGCATCCACATTTCATCAAGGAACAGCCGGCCGCCGCTGCTGTTGGAAGATTCAGGAAGGACCTCATCATGCGCATCACGATCAAGTTAAAACTCGCCATAGCTTTTGGCATTGTTATCCTTCTCCTCATCGGAAGCGCTGTTTACGGCATCAGCGGACTGAATACGTTGAACAACGCCGTTTCCGACGTCATTTCAGGGTCGGCCAAACGCATGGAATATGCGTTGCGGGTCAACGCCGCGCGGCTTGAGGTCATTCGCTACCAGAAGAACGCGCTTCTGGCGACCGACCAGAAAACGGCGCTCGATGCCATGAATACAGCCGAACAGAAGATGCAGGTGCTGATCGACTATGGTCATCGAGGCCTGGCGATGTCCACAGAGAAGGGAAGGCCGTCCTGGGAAGCGCTGGTAAAAAGCACGACGGATTTCGATAATAAATCTCAGGATCTGCTGAAATTGATCCAGGGCGGCGACCATCAGGGTGCCGTGGCCCTCTCCACTGGCGAAATCCGCGCCATAATGTCGGAGATGGAAAAATCGGTCGAAACGCTTGTCGAAGTCAACACCGCCGCTATGGCGAAAGCCGACAAAGATACCGACGATCTTTACGCGACGACCAGCAACACGCTGATCGGCGTCGTGATCGGTGCCACTCTTATTGCTGTCATTGCTGCTGTCTGGATCGCACTCGGAATCAATAGTGGCTTGCGCAAGCTTATGAGCGTGGCCAATGCAGTGGCAATCGGCGATCTCAATCAGAACGTTGAGATCAAGACCAATGACGAGATCAAGGATCTGGTCAACACGATCAACGTGATGACGGGCAATCTCCGCAACACTGCGCAGATTGCCGACAAGATCGCCAATGGTGACCTGACGGTCTCGCCGAAGGCGCTATCCGAAAAGGACGTGCTCGGGCAGTCGCTGGAAAGCATGGTCGAACGCCTGCGCGGCGTGGTCGCTGATGCGCTCTCGGCCTCGCACAACGTCTCTTCCGGCAGCCAGGAATTGTCAGCCTCCTCCGAGCAGGTGTCGCAGGGCGCCACCGAACAGGCAGCCGCCGCTGAAGAAGCTTCGGCTTCGATGGAGCAGATGGCCGCCAACATCAAGCAGAATGCCGACAACGCTGCCCAGACGGAAAAGATCGCCCGCCAGTCCGCCAAGGATGCCGAAATTTCCGGCCAGGCCGTCAATCGCGCCGTCGCCGCCATGCGCACGATCGCGGAGAAGATTTCCATCGTCCAGGAAATCGCCCGCCAGACCGATCTGCTCGCACTGAATGCTGCCGTCGAAGCCGCCCGCGCCGGCGAGCATGGCAAGGGCTTTGCCGTCGTGGCGTCGGAAGTGCGCAAGCTTGCCGAGCGCAGCCAGTCGGCCGCGGCGGAAATCAGCGCCATGTCGGGCGACACGGTCCAGGCCGCACAGGAAGCCGGCGAGATGCTCTCGCGGCTGGTGCCGGATATCCGCAAGACGGCAGAACTGGTCTCGGAAATCACTGCCGCCTGCCGCGAGCAGGATATCGGCGCCAGCCAGATCAACGAGGCGATCCAGCAGCTCGACAAGGTGACGCAGCAGAACTCCTCGGCCTCCGAAGAGATGGCGGCCACCTCGGAAGAGCTCGCCGCCCAGTCGGAAGAACTGCAGACCTCGATCGCCTTCTTCAAGGTCGACACAACGTCCACTACAACGCCGGCTAAGGCGAGCGGACAACCGGCCCGCCCGACTGCCGCTCGTGCCCCTGCCGGTCACAACGCCGTCGCCCAACAGCAGGCGCGGGTGAAGGGCTTTGCTCTCGATTTCAAGCGTGGCGGCCCGGATGACGGTGACGTCGATTTCAGGGAAAGCGCATGACCATGGCAACCTCCTCGCACACAGCGCAATTCGTTACTTTCAGCCTTGGCGAGGAAGTCTTTGCTGTTCCCGTCGAGGTCGTGCGTGAAATCCTCGATCATGAAGAGGCGTTCAAGATCCCGAATGGCCCCGATTATTTTCTCGGCCTCCGCGATGTGAGGGGGCAGGGAGTGCCGATGATCGATCTGAGGCTCAAGCTTGGCCTCGAGCGCACCGTGCCAACGCCCCATACGCGGGTCCTGGTGCTCGATATTCCGCTCGAGGCACGCATTTTGACGCTCGGATTGGTCGCGGACCGGGTGTTCGAGGTTACGCCGTTCAGCAAGGATCAGATCGAGGCCGCACCGGATATCGGCGTCAAATGGCATTCCGACTATATTTCCGGCGTCGTCCGTCGCGAAACCAGCTTCGTGTTGATTATCGACCTTGCCAGGCTACTGACCAAGGACGAGGCCGCTCTCACCATTTCCCAAGACGCAGCTTGATCGAAGCATTTCAGGACATCGACTATGCCAGCCATCGCACGTAGCCTCTCCGTCGTGGACGACGGCATCAGCAGGAAGAACTTCGATCGTCTTGCCGGTTTCATCTACGACTATAGCGGCATCAAGATGCCACATAGCAAGCTGACCATGCTCGAAGGCCGGCTGCGCAAGCGGCTGCGCGTCACCGGCCACAAAACCTTCGATTCCTACTGCGACTATCTTTTCAAACAAGACGGACTGGAGAAGGAGGCGATCTATCTGATCGACTCCGTCACCACCAACAAGACGGATTTTTTCCGCGAGCCCAACCACTTCGCGTTCATGAAAGATCAGGCTCTGCCCGATCTCGCGCGTCGCGATCAGCGCAATATCCGCGCGTGGAGTGCGGCCTGTTCCACCGGCGCCGAGCCCTATACGATGGCGATGGTGCTGGAGGAATTTACAGCGCGGCATTCCGGTATCAACTATCTGGTCTTCGCGACCGATCTCAGCACCGAAGTCCTGCGGACCGCATGGCGGGGTGTCTATCCGGCCGAGATGGTCGATCCGGTCCCGGCAGGCCTTCGTCAACGCTATGTGATGCGGTCTGTCGACAAGCGCAGGCGGGAGGTGCGCATCGTCCCTGATCTCAGGTCAAAGGTCGCTTTCGCCCGCTTCAATCTCATGAACGAGCGCTATGAGATCGGCGAACCCATGCATCTCATCTTCTGCCGCAATGTGCTTATCTATTTCGACAAGGAGGCACAGGCAGAGGTTCTGACGCGCCTCTGCAAATGCCTGGCTCCTGGCGGTTACCTGTTCATCGGCCATTCCGAAACGGCCGGTGGGCTCGATCTGCCGCTAAAGCCGGTGGCCAATACCGTCTTTCAAAAGCTCTGAACGGTATCGAACCCTTTCCGACAAGCAAGGCCTCCGTCCCAAACCTGCGCATGAGAGAATGGCGCCGGATTAGCAGCATTGCGATGTAAGCGGCCAGCCGATAACGTCGGGCTTGAAGTTCCTGGGCATGAGCGCTCCGCTGTTGGCCAGCCTTAAGCAGTGCGGGTCACGGTTTGAGAGAGCCAGTCGAACGGATCGAGGGAGGTTGTGCATGAAGGCGTTGTTCTTGGAAGCAATCGGGAAGCTCGCTGTGCGCGAGGTGGAGAAGCCGGTGCCGCGGGCGGACGAACTTCTGGTTCGTGTCGAGGCATGCGGCATTTGCGGCACCGACCGGCATCTCTTTCTCGGCGAGTTTCCTTCAAGGCCGCCGGTGACGATCGGCCACGAGTTTGCGGGTATCGTCGAGGCGGTCGGCAGTAGCGTCACCGCCTTCAAAGCCGGCATGCGTGTCACGGGCGATCCGAACATTGCCTGCGGGCGCTGTCCGGCATGCCATCATGGCCGCGTCAACCTTTGTCACAACCTCCAGGCGATCGGCATCCATCGCAATGGCGGGTTCGCCGAATATGTCATTCTTCCGGAAAAGCAGGCCTTCGCGCTGCCCTTGACGCTTGAACCGCTGCACGGGGCGTTTTGCGAGCCTCTCGCCTGCTGCCTGCACGGCGTCGATCTCGCCAATATCAAGGCCGGATCGTCGGCGATCGTCATTGGCGGCGGCGTGATCGGACTGCTTGTGGTCCAACTGGCACGGCTGGCAGGTGCCACCAGCGTCATTCTCGTCACGCGCAGCGAGTCCAAGCGAAGGCTGGCTGAAACTTTGGGCGCGACAGCCACGATCGATCCTTCGACCGGCAACGTCATCGACCGGATCACCGGCGATCACGGAATTCTGCCGGGTGGCGCGGATGTCGTCTTCGAATGCGCCGGGCTCAAGGAAACAGTCGAGCAGGCGCCGCGTCTGGCGGGCCGCGGCGGCACGGTTGTCATTCTGGGCGTTCTGCCGGGTGGTATGAAAGTCGAGATCGAACCTTTCGATCTGCTGTTTCGCGAAGTCGCGATTGTGACGTCATTCGTGAATCCGTTCACACATGGACGCGCTGCCGCGCTGATCGCATCCGGAACGATCGTCGTCGAACCGCTCATCAGCCGTACGATCGGGTTTGATGACGCGATCAAGGCAATCTCCGGTCCGGCAGCCAGCGGCGAAATTCGGGCATTGGTCGTTCCGAACCTTTGATATCCGGGTGGCAAGCAGAGTCTGCACTGCGGTGTCAGGCAGAAGATCAAGCCTGATCGGGCGCTTGCCAAGCCGCAGAAAGTCGCATTGATTGATATCGGAGGCGTGCGGTTTTCTCAGTTTCAACTGGTGTAAACTGCACATCCGGTTTACGTTTGCGGCATGGACACGCTTGTCACCGCGCCCTTGTCGACGCCGAGCGAGCCGCCCCGCCTGCCGGGCTGGGCGGCAGCGCGCGGTCATGAAGCAAGCGAGGCGGACGCAGCCTTCGCCGCCGGCATTGCCCTGAAAACGCTGGACGATCTTGTCCGGAGTGGCCCGCTATGGGGTGGCTGCTGGCGAGCCCGGCAGGGGCTTGGATGCGCGATTGCCGCGGTGCGGCTCAATGGCCGCGCAATGGACGAAGGCAGCGTGCGCGACGCCGTGCTGCTGACGGCACAAGGTGACGATCCAGGCCCGGCCGGACGCATGGTCTGGGCGTTCCAAAAGCTGGGCGAGAAGCGGCGCGCGGTCGGCAGCAAGGTTCTGCAAGATCTGGCCGGCCTGATGGGCTTGGGCGGCGAGAGGCTGGACGAAATTGCGGACTGTCTTGACGCTGCCCTGCAAACGCGCCGCATCATTCCGTTTGCGGTCGCCGATTTGGTCGCAAATGTCTGCGCCATACGGCCTGATGCCGAAATTTTGGCCTGGTGGCTGGCCGACCGGCTGCTGGCCGAAAAACTGGGCTGGGATTGTGGCCTACCGCTGCTGATGTCCGAACGTTATGGGGCGGCGTTTCGGACGACCGGCGGGCGAGGGCGCCTGCAGCCGGGGCAGGCGGCGTTCGGCCGGGCGATATGCCTGGCTCTGGCCGATGCCGCCGCTCACGCACTTCGGCGCGCCGGGGAGATCGATCGCCGCGCCGCAAAGCTGCAGGCAGCGGCACCCAAGCTACGCAGCAGGGGCGCTGAAGCGGTCGTCCGCAGACTGCTCGACGCGGACGCCTTGCCGGCCTCGGCGCCTGGCGGCAATCTGTCGCGCTGGGCTGCCACCCGGCTGTTCGAGCGGCTGGAGAGCTTTGGCGCGGTGCGGGAGCTATCCGGCCGCACGTCATTCCGGATTTTTGGGTTATGATGGCGACCGGATCGGGCACAGCAAGGAGGCAGCAGACGGCGAGAGCGCCACGGCATGACGTGTTGTTCGACAGGGAGCTGGCAGACCTGCCGCCGCAACTGCGCTGGCGCGAATGGATGCTGCGGGCCGAGGCAGTGATTTTTGCGGCGAGCGAGCCGGTCAGCCGCGAGACGCTGGCGCGGGTGGTCGGCAAGGATTGCAGCATCGATCTGTTGATCGACGACCTGCGCGAGGAGCTTCGTTCCCGTCCCTACGATATCGTCGTGGTCGCCGGCGGCTGGCAGCATCGCAGCCGCAGTGCCTATGCCCCGGCAATCCGTGCTGCGCTGGCGCCGATGCGCGGCGCCGCTCCGTCGCTGTCCGAAACCGAAGCCGCAATTCTGGCGGCGATCGCCTATTGGCAACCGATCACCCGCAGCGAATTGTCAAAACTGTTCGGACGCGAGATCAGCCGCGACACCGTTGCCGGCCTGCGCGATGCCGGCTTGATTGCTTCGGGACCGCGCAGCCCCACACCCGGTGCGCCTTACAGCTATGTGACGACAAAGCGGTTTCTCACGGCATTCGGCCTGGAAACCCTGAGCGATCTGCCTGATGTCGAGAGGCTGGAAGATGCCGGATTGGTCAGTCGGGAAGATGCGGTGGCCGATGGCGTTCCGGACATATTCGCCGAAACGGAAGACGACCACGCGAAGGAGTGAAACAAAGGAGTCTGGAAGAGACATCGTGCCTATGTCCCGATGGCTCTCCGCAGTTGGGCCGGCTTATGCCGGTTACGAGCCCGAAACGACGCGCAGATTGCCGCCATGGCCGCCGCCGCCAAAAACCTGTGACTGGCCGAACGATGTTGGCAGCCGGTGGTGCGGCACGCCGAGGCCGATCTCGGGGAAGAGCAGTTCGGCGACGCGATAGGCTTCTTCGAGATGCGGATAGCCCGAGGCGATCACGGTTTCGATGCCCAGGTCCTGATATTCGCGCAGCCGTGCGGCGACCGTCTTTGCCGAACCGACCAGCGCGGTTCCGGCGCCCGAGCGCACCAGGCCGATGCCGGCCCAGAGGTTGGGAGAGACTTCGAGCTTGTCGCGACGGCCGCCATGCAGTTCCCACATCCGCGTCTGGCCGACGGAATCGTTCTGCTTGGTGAAGCGTTCACGCGCGGCCTCGATCGTATCCTCGGAGAGCTTGGAGATCAGGCGCTCCGCGGCTTCCCACGCTTCATCGTCGGTCTCGCGCACGATGAAATGCAGACGGATGCCGAAGGAGACTTTCCGGCCCCGCTTGGCAGCGGCTTTGCGCACGGTTTCGATCTTTTCGCCGACCTGGGCCGGGGTCTCGCCCCAGGTCAGATATTTGTCCATGTGCTCGGCGGCGAAATCGATGGCCGAGTCGGAAGAGCCGCCGAAATAGAGGGGCGGCCGCGGCGCCTGCACCGGCGGCAGGCCGAGTTGCGCATTCGTCGCCTTGATATACTTGCCGTCGAGCGTCGAATGTCCCTGCGCCAGGAGTTCGTTGAAGACCTTGAAGAATTCTTCCGCATGCGCATAGCGCTCGTCATGCGGCAGGAAGATGCCGTCGCCGGCGAGTTCCTGAGCGCTGCCGCCGACGACGACATTGAGCAACAGCCGGCCATGCGAGAACCGGTCCAGCGACGAGGCGAGCCTTGCGTAATAAGCGGGGGACGCCACGCCGGGCCGCACCGCCACCAGGAATTTCAGCTTTTCCGTCACCGGCGCCAGTGCTGCGGCGACGATGAAGGATTCTTCGCAGGCGACGCCGGTGGGGATCAGCACGCCCGAATATCCAAGCCGATCGGCAGCGACCGCGATCTCTTTCAGGTAAGCCGGATCGGTCGGCCGCGCCAGTTCGTTGGAGCCCAGATAGGCACCGTCGCCGGAGGTTGGGATGAACCAGAGGAAATCGAGGGGCTTATGCGATGACATGGCGTGATCCTTTACTTTCACTGGGCGGTCGAGCCTTCGGGCACTCTTTCAGACTATATTGATATATTCTAGTATTTTTATCGATATTATATCGTCACAAAAATCGAGCGTTTTGCGGATCAATTTTTCAGCGAAGGGCGATTTCAGGAACCTGGTTCCAAAAGACGCAGGCGGATTTAAAACGGGCACATCTCAGCAAAAACCAGCTCTGCGAACCGTCTCATGGTTGGAACAACAAATATGACAGGAGGCATTCCCGTCTTCAACGAGAATGCCTCGAAGCCGAAGCTCCGGTCAGCTCCAGGCGTGCAATGGCGGCTTCTCGCCGTTGAGGTAATATTTGCCGAGGATCGAATATTTCCAACGCACAGGATCATGCAGCGTATGCGTCCGGGCATTGCGCCAGTGCCGGTCGAGATTGTGCTCGGCCAGCGTCGAACGGGTGCCGGCCAGTTCGAACAGCTTGTTGGTGGCTTCGATGGCGATCTCGGTCGACAGGATCTTCGATTCCGCCGTGATGATCTGCGCTTCGGCAACGGTCTCGGCGGTCGGATTGGCGACAGCCCGGTCGATCGCGTAGCCTGCTTTTTCCAACAAAGCCTGCGCCGCATGCAGCCTGAGGCTCAGCGTGCCGACAGCCTGGATCGTGTAGGGATCGTCCCAGGCATTGTCGACGCCGCTGTCGACCCAGGCGCGCGACTTGGTGCGGACGAAATTGATCGTCTCCTTGATGGCGGCCGAGGCGATGCCGGTGTCGACGGCCACCTGGATGATCTGGAAGATGGCGCCATCGGCCGTCGGCTTGTCATAGCCCTTGTAGCCGGGGACGACCCAGGCCTTGTCGACCTTGACGTCGTCGAGGATGACCGTGCCGGAGAGCGTGGTGCGTTGGCCGAAGCTCGACCAGTCGTCGATGACGGTCAGGCCCGGCGCATTGCGGTCGGCGATCGCATACCAGGCGCGACCTTCGTCATCGAGCGCCACGATCGGCACCTTGTGCGCCAAAAGCGCGCCGGAGGAGTAGAATTTCCGGCCTTTGACAACGACATGGTCGCCGTGATCGGTGAACTTGGTCTCGAAATCGACGGCGCGCTTGGAGCCGAATTCGGAGAAGGCATTGCCGAAGCGGGTGCCCTTGAGGATTTCGCCGAACAGCAGCTTCTGCTGTGCCTTGTCGGACACGGTGCGGATTGCCGCCACCACGCCGAGATGGTTCTGCGAGATCTGGCCGATCGAGGAATCGGCCTCGGAAATGATCTCGACCACCTTGGCAAGCGTCGCATAGGAGACTTCCGGTCCGCCGAATTCCTTCGGCACGTTGATCGACCAGAGGCCGCTCTGCGAGAAAGCGTCGAGTTCGGCGACCGGCCAGATGCGCTCGCGGTCGCGCTCGGCCGAACCCTTGACGAATTCGGCGGCGAGCTTGTGGGCCACGGCGATCGCCTCGGCGTCGTCCTTGATGATGTGTGCTGGCTCTGCGGGCCGCGCCACGGCGGGCACGCCGACCAGTTTGGTCTCGTCCGTCTTTGCGATCACGTTCATGTGGTTTCTCCCTTGATGAACTGATGGTGTCAGGCAGCCGGCCTGTCGGCGGTGAAGGTGGCACCTTCGCCGAGATAGAAAGCCTTGATGTCGTCGCGGCCGCGCAGTTCCGCCGCGGTGCCGGAGAGGACAGAAATGCCGTTTTCGATCACCACGGCCTCGTCGGCATATTTGAGCGCTACGGTCGAATTCTGCTCGGCGACCAGGATCGAAAGCCCGGCCTCGCGGTTGAGCGCCTTCAGCGATTGAAAAATACTCTCGATGATCAGCGGCGCCAGCCCCATCGACGGTTCGTCGAGCACGAGCAGCCGCGGCCGCGACATCAGCGCCCGGCCGATCGCCGTCATCTGCTGCTCACCGCCGGAGGTGAGGCCGGAGGATGTCCGGCGCTTCTCTTTGAGACGGGGGAATGTGACATAGATGCGTTCGAGGTCCTCGGCGATCTCGCGCCGGGATGAGCCGCGGCCGAGGCCGCCGGAGATGAGATTTTCCTCGACGGTCAGGCCCTTGAAGCAGTGCCGGCCCTCGAGCACCTGGACGAGGCCGGAGCGGACCAGCCGGGCGGGGCTTTGCGACAGCACATTTTGCCCCTCGAACAGGATTTCGCCCGTCGTCACCTGGCCGCGCTCGGCGGGCAGCAGGTTGGAGACCGCTTTCAACGTCGTGGTCTTGCCGGCGCCGTTCGAGCCGAGCAAAGCCAGGATCCCGCCTTTGCGGAGCGTCAGGCTCACGCCGCTGAGCGCCTGGATCGTCTGCGCATAGGTGGCATGGACATTGCGGACTTCGAGGATGATCTGTTCTTCGCCCATCAAGTACCTCGTGAAGAATAAGTGGCATGCGGAGGCGCGAGTGTGTGGGTGACGGGACCCCGCATGCCTAGGCCTTGCGGCCATGGAGTGAGGATGCCGGATATTCCGGCACCCAGTTTCAGGAAGTCGGGGGTTTTCACCCCTCACCAACTTCGGCCGAGGGTTCGCAAGTGCTCACCCGGCCTTCGTATCCTCTCCCGCAAGGGGCGAGGAAAAGTCGCGGCATCGTCCTGCCCCAAGCGAGGCCGACAATTGTGGCACCTTGCCTCTCCCCTTGCGGGAGAGGATAGCAAGCCCGCGCGAGACCAAAGGTCGAGTGCTTGGGCGCGCTTGGTGAGGGGTGTCGACCAGATCCTCAGTTCGTCGTCGTAGCCGTCGTCTTCTCCGCATCCTCGGCGGTGCGCAGCTTGATGCCCTTTTCCTTGGCATAGGCTTCGGCCGACTTTTCGATGATCGGGCGCAGCAGCTTCCAGTCCGGCGCGATCCAGGGCGAGACGACGTTCCACTTCTTGCCGTCCCATTGCTGGAAGGTCACGTAGCCGTCGCCTTCATGATTGTCCCAGGTGACGTCGATCGAGTGGAACAGGTCCTTGGCGCCGAGGGCGGCAACCTTGGCATCGTCGAGCTTGAGATGTTCAAAGCCCCAGCGGACTTCGTCGCCGGTCAGCGTGCGATGGCCGAATTTAGCCTGGGCGGTGCGGATGGCCTCGACGTTGAGGATGCCGTTGACGATGCCGAGGTTGTGGTAGACCGAGCCGATGCGCTTCTTGTCCTCGAGGTTGCCCTTGCCGTTGTCATAGAGCGTCTTCACGATCTCCTGGACGATCGGGTACTGTTCGCCCGAAGCCTGGGTGGTGATGGCGGTATAGCCCTTGGCCGCCGGACCGGCCGGGATCACGTCTTCCTCGGAATTCGACCAGACATTGCCGACGATCTTGGTTGCCGGGAAGCCGACCTTCTGGGCGGTCTTCAGCGCCACCGGGTTCATCACGCCCCAGCCGCGCAGCACGACCCAATCCGGACGAGCGCGGCGGATGGTCAGCCATTGCGACTGCTGCTCGTTGCCGGGATGCGGCACTTCGATCTGTTGCACGCTGAAGCCATACTTCTTGGAGAGAAGTTCATAGATCGGAATGGTTTCCTTGCCGTAGGGCGAGCCGTGATAGAGCACGACGATCTTCTTGCCCTTGAGCTTGTCGAGGCCGCCTTCCTTGGTGGCGAGGTAGTTGATGATGCCCGACGTTTCCGAATAGGGGTTCAGCAGCAGCGGGAAGACGTAGGGGAAGACGCGGCCGTCGGTGGAGTCGGTGCGGCCATGGTTGACGGTGATCAGCGGCACCTTGTCGGCGGTGATGCGGTCGATCATGGCATAGGCGATGCCGACCGAGAGCGGGTTCCAGGCCGCCGCATTCGGATGGCTCTTCTGGCGCTCGTAGCATTCGACGCCGCGCTCGACTTCATACTGGGTCTCGCACTCGTCCCAGGTCAGCTTGACGCCGTTGACGCCGCCGTCGCGGATGTTGATCAAGTTCATATAGTCGATGAAGCCACCGAAGAAGCCGGTACCGCCGGCGGCATAGGGGCCGACGCGATAGCTCTGCAGCGGGAAATATTGCTCATCGGCGTGGGCGGTGGTCAGTCCGGCCGCGAAGGTGAGTGTCAGGGCTGCTGCGGCTGCGCGCAGCGTGTTGGTCAGTCTTGTCATTGGGTATGCTCCTTCTGTTGACCGGTTTTGGCCGGCCTTGTGATTGGGATTGGTGAATTCTCCAGCGGCTTATGCCTGCCGCTTAGCTTTGCTGTTCCGGTCTGCGGATACGGAACCCTCTGAGGACCCGGTTGCCCAGCGCGGCAAGGCCGTCGGGTTCGAGGATCAGGAAGACGATGATCAGCGCGCCGAGCACGACCCGCTGGCTCATGTCGAGCACGCCGGAGTCGAAGAGGTCGCCGAGGAAGAATTGCCCGACCCGCGACATCACCACAGGGAAGACCACGATCAGCGCCGCGCCGAAGAAGGCGCCGCGGATGGTGGCGAGCCCGCCGATAATGATGATGAAAAGGATCTGGAACGAGCGGTCGAGGTCGAAGCCGTCGGGTTCGACGGTGCGCAGATAGGTAAACGCCCAGATGACGCCGGCGACGCCGATGATGAAGGACGACAGCGCAAAGGCGAGCAGCTTGGTCCTGAGCACCGGCACGCCGATGATCTTAGCAGCCGTCTCATTGTCGCGGATGGCGATGAAATTGCGGCCGGTCTGCGAGGTGGCGACGCGCCAGGCGAGGAAGGTCAACGTCGTGACGATGGAGAGCGCGAAGTAATAGCGGCCGGTCGAGCTGTCGAAATTGATGCCGGCAATGGTGAGGTTCGGCGCATCGATAACGCCGGACGGATTGTTGTTGGAAAACCAGTTGAACTTGGTCAGTGCCCATTGCACGAAGAACTGTGCGGCCAGGGTCGAGACGGCCAGATAGAAGCCGCGCAGCCGGAGACTCGGCAGGCCGAAGACGATGCCGACTCCGGCCGCCACGACACCGGCGAGCACGATGCTGACGAGGATTGGCAGGCCATCGATCCGGAGGTTGAAGTTGAAGGCGGCAAAGGCGCCCACCGCCATGAAGGCAGCGCTGCCGAGCGATACCTGTCCGGCATAGCCGGTGAGCAGGTTCAGGCCGACGCCCGCCAGCGACAGCGCCAGGAAGGGCAGAAGAATCGCTTCGATCAGATAGCCCTGGCCGACGAGCGGCACGACGGCGAAGGCGATGACCAAGGCCACGGCTGGCAGCAGCCAGCCCGGCAGCTTAGCGGCTTGAGCCTGCAAGGGTTGCGATGCGGTGAGGACAGCCATCGGTCAGACCCTTTCCACGAGCTTCTGGCCGAACAGGCCGGAGGGGCGGATGAGCAGGAAGACGAGCGCCACGACATAAGCGAACCAGCCCTCGATGCCGCCACCGAAATAATCGCCGATATAGACTTCGGCGAGCTTTTCGGAGGCGCCGATCAGCAGCCCGCCGACAATGGCGCCGGCAATCGAGTCGAAGCCGCCCAGCACCAGCACTGGAAGCGCCTTGAGCACGACCAGCGACAGCGAGAACTGCACGCCCAGCCGCGCGCCCCAGAGCAGGCCGGCGACCAGCGCCACCAGCCCGGACGTCGCCCAGACCGTGGCCCAGATGCGCGGCAATCTGAGACCAACGGCCAGGGCGGCGAACTGATCGTCGGCAACGGCGCGAAAACTCAAGCCGACGCGGGTATAGCGGAAGAACAGTGTGAGAGCCGCGACCATCACCGCAGCAACACCGGCAGCGAACAGGTCGAAGGTCGAGATCATGATGCCGTGGAATTCGAAGGGGACGTCCTCGATGCCGAGATCGAGTCCATGCACCTGCGTGCCCCAGACAAGCTGAGCCGCACCCTCGATCACGTAGGAGAGGCCGAGCGTGGCCATGAACAAGGTGATCGGCGGCTTATTGACCAGCGGCCTGAGCACGGTGCGCTCGATGGCGATGCCGATCAGCACCATGACGAGGAAAGTGATGACCAGCGCCAGCCAGAAGGGCAGGCCGCGTTCGACCAACGACACGAAGGTCAATGCAGCGAACAGCAGCAGCGCGCCCTGGGCGAAATTCAGCACGCCTGATGTCTTGTAGATCAGCACGAAGCCGATGGCGACGAGCGAATACATCACGCCAGAGAGCAGGCCGCCGGTCAGCACTTCGAGGAAGAAGAGATAGTCGAAGCCGCCGTCCATTAGATGCCAGCTCCTTCGTCGTTTTCGCTGACAATACCGAGATAGGCATCGATGACCGCCCGGTCGGCGCGCACTTCGGCAGGAGTGCCGTCGGCGATCTTGCGGCCATAGTCGAGCACGGCTATGCGATCGGAGAGACCCATAACCACGCCGATGTCATGCTCGATGAGGATGACCGTCGTGCCATAGCTCTCTTGGGCGGCGCGGACGTAAGCAGCCATTTCCTGTTTCTCGGTGGCGGTCATGCCGGCCATCGGCTCGTCGAGCAGCAAGATCTCGGGATTGGGGGCAAGCGCGCGGGCGAGTTCGACGCGCTTCTGCAGGCCATAGGGCAACGATCCGGCCAGTCGGTCAGCGACATGCTCCAGATGCAGGAACTCGACGACACTGCGGGCGCGATCGCGAGCTTCGCGCTCTTCACGGCGGGCACGCGGCGAGCCGAGCGCCTGGCCGATAAAGGTTGAGCGGCGGGCGAAGGCAAGCCCGGTCATGATGTTTTCGACAACGGTCAGGCCTTTGAACAGAGCAAGATTTTGGAAGGTGCGGGCAATGCCGAGCCGCGCGGCCTTCTGGGCCGGCACCTGGGCATAGCTCCTGCCGTTGAGCCAGACACGGCCGCTGTCTGGGCGGTAAATGCCGCTGATGATGTTGATCAGCGAACTCTTGCCGGCACCGTTCGGGCCGATGATGGCGCGGATTTCACCCCGTTGCACGGCGAGGTCCACGCCTGACACGGCGGTGACGCCGCCGAAGGAAATGGTGATATTTTCCAGCGCCAGCACCGGCTGGTCCGCGAGCACGCCCTCTCGAACCTTGCCGGCTTCCGCCTTGGTGGAAGAGTTCAGGAATGGCAGGGAAGGATATTCCCTGAGCGACGCCGTGCCGTCGAGCGCGGAAAATGTGTAATGGGCATCCAGCATGCTGGTCTCCGTTCATGCTGTCGTTCGTTTGGCGGGCGGCGCTGTGGGTGCCGTCCTTTGTCGTGGGTGCTCGGGGCTACCCCCCTCTGTCCTGCCGGACATCTCCCCCTCAAGGGGGGAGATTGACTCGTGGCGCTCTCATCGCCCCAAACAGGCGTTGCAGGGGATGCGACGGCAGAGAGGCGCGAGCTGGTGCCCCATCCAATCTCCCCCCTTGAGGGGGAGATGCCCGGCAGGGCAGAGGGGGGTGCCCCAGGCCGCAGCGCAGCCTTACTCGGCGGCTTCCAGCGCCCGATCCTCGATCGCCTCGAGCTCGCGCACGATCGGCAGCACATGCTTGCCGAAATATTCGACCTCTTCCTGGAAATGCAGGAAGCCGAGCAGGATCAGGTCGGCGCCGGCGCGCTTCAGGCCGATGACGCGTTCCGCCACCTGTTCGGGCGTGCCGATCAGGTTGGAGCGGAAGCCGTCATTGTACTGCACCAGGTCCTGGAAGGTCGATTTGGCCCAGTTGCCCTCGCGCTCCGGCGAGGAATTGCCGGCGTTCTGGACTTCGTGGTGGAAACCCTTGACCGCGTCGGGGATCGCCTTGTCGATGATTTCCTTCAGTATTTCCTGGGCTTCCTTCTCGGTCGAGCGAACGATGCCGAAAGCGTTGATGCCGATCTTCGTGCGCCAGCTCTTGCCGAACTGCTTTTCCTTGGCGCGGATGTCGTCCACCTGTGCGGTCAGGCCCTCGGGCGTATTGCCATTGGTGAAGTACCAATCGGAGACGCGGGCCGCCATGTCGCGGGCGGCGCGGGACGAGCCGCCCTGGAACACCTGCGGGATGCCGCCAAGCGGCTTCGGCTTCATCGAATAGTCCGTGAAGCGATAGAAATCGCCGCGCAGATTGTAGCTGTCCTCGGTCCAGATGCCGCGCGCAGCACGGATGAATTCCTCCGAACGGCGATAGCGTTCGTCATGATCAAGCCAGGGTTCGCCGATCGCGGCAAATTCGCCGCGGAACCAGCCGGAAACGACGTTGATGTCGACGCGGCCATTGGTGAGATGGCTGATCGTGGCGATCTGCTTGGCGAGCAAAGCGGGGTTCCACGGACCCGGCAGGACGGCGGCGATCACCCGCAGGCGTTCAGTGGCAGCGAGCAGCGCATGGCTGAACGATACCGATTCATGCTGGTTGTCGGCGCCATAGCCGGCAGTAAAGCGAATCTGGCTCAGCGCGTAATCGAAGCCGGAGTGTTCGGCGATCTGCGCGAGCTTGCGGTTATAGTCGATATCCCAGCTGGTCCGCTGCTCGATCGAGCTGATCACCAGGCCGCCGGAGACGTTCGGCACCCAGTAGGCGAATTTCAAAGGGTCTTTTTTGAGCTGGGACATTGGTTTCTCCATCCACACTATGAGAGGTTTTGGTCAGGCACGAAGGCGCGGCCGCTCGGCCGCATCGGTCTGCAATGCAAGTTCGGAAACGGCAGGAAAGAGCGCGCCGAGTTCGCGCACGGCAGCATCGATGCGTTTGGTGATTTCGGGATTGCGGACTGAATAGGCGTCGAAATCGCTTTCCAGCGCATAGACGGCGGTTGGCAGCGTCAGAGCCTTGAAGAAGCCAAACAGCGGCCGCAGCTGATGCTCGGTCATCAAGCCATGCATCGGCGTGCCGCCGGTCGCCGCAAGGATGACTGGCTTGCCGATCAGCGATTCGAAATGCACGAGATCGAAAAGGTGCTTGAGCGCGCCGGAATACGAAGCGCGGTAAACGGGCGATCCGACCACCAGCACGTCGGCGGTCTCAACGGCCTGCACCAGTTCGCGGCCGGCATCATCGAGCTGGTCGGAGCGAAGGGCGCGAAACAGGATCGGGGCGGCATCGACCAGGTCGATCTTGCGGGTCTGGACGCTGAGCCGGCTCTCGATCGAAGCAAGGATCGCCTCGACGAGCGAAGCCGTACGTGACGGCGTCCTGACATTGCCCGATATGCCCACAATTTTCAGTTCTCGCATTTTCCGGTTCCTGCACCGTGTCATTAAACTAACTTAATCCATAATTTATATAGACTAAGAGTAAAGCAGGAATTTTTCGCGAAAGGGAGAAGACTGAAATATTTTTCCTGAAACGGCGATGGTTCCGCAAAAAGTGCGGAATTATTGTCAGCGAGGTTTCAGCTACGCCCGGTGCAAACGCGTCAGTTGCAGGGTTTTCTGCACTGCATGTCATCACCAGTCCGCGATGGCAGCGGCATATTGCGAGATTTGCGGTCGGCCCGCCGGCTTGCAAAAATGCCGTGCCGCTAAGCCTCCGATATTTTCTATAATTTTGATTGACAATATAGATTTTAAAGCTAGTTTTTTGGAAACGCGCCACGCTGCGGCGGGCGCCCCGATCCGATCCGTAGCTGCGTCTCATTCGGCATAGCGCGCCATGCATGTGGCTGACGGCCGAGACGGTTTGAGTGGTCCGGCAGGGAAACAGGTGAGCCGCGGCCGCCGCTGGGTGCTGCCAGGTCATCATCGTCCACTGAATAAGAATGGAGATTTCTATGAGCGACCGGTTTTCATTTTCGACCCTCAATCGCCGCGACATGCTGAAGATATCGGCGGCTGTCGGTGCGGCGACAGCAGGTGCGACGCTGCTCGGCGCTACCGCTGCGCGAGCCGCCGGTGCGCTGTCCTTGAAAGGCAAGCGGATCGGCATCAGCGCTACCGGCACGGATCACTATTTCGATCTTCAGGCTTACAACGCGCAGATCGCCGAAGTGAAAGCGCTTGGCGGAGAGCCTATCGCCGTCGACGGCCAGCGCAACGACGCCAAGCTGGTATCTCAGCTGCAGACGCTGATTGCCCAGAAGCCGGATGCGATCATCCAGACCCTCGGCACGCTTTCGGTGATCGACCCATGGCTGAAGAAGGCACGCGACGCCGGCATCCCGGTGCTGACTGTCGACGTCGGCTCGACCAATTCGATCAACAATTCCACGTCCGACAACTGGGGCATCGGCAAGGATCTGGCGCTGCAACTGGTCAGCGACATCGGCGGCGAAGGCAAGATCGTGGTCTTCAACGGCTTCTATGGCGTGACGCCCTGCGCTATCCGCTATGACCAGCTCGTCAATGTGACCAAGTATTTCCCCAAGATCGAAATCCTGAAGCCGGAATTGCGCGACGTGATCCCGAACACTGTGCAGGACGCATTCACCCAGATCACGGCTATCCTCAACAAATATCCGGACAAGGGGTCGATCAAGGCGATCTGGTCGGCCTGGGACATTCCGCAGCTTGGCGCGACCCAGGCACTGGCCGCAGCAGGCCGCACGGAGATCCGGACCTATGGCGTCGACGGCAGCCCGGAAGTGCTGCAGCTCGTCGCCGATCCGAACTCGCCGGCCGGCGCCGATGCCGCGCAGCAGCCGGCCGAGATCGGCCGCACGGCCGTCCGCAACGCTGCCCGCCTGCTTGCCGGCGAAAAACTGCCGCGCGAAACCTATGTGCCGGCGCTGCTCGCCAACAAGCAGAATGTCGGCGATGTCTCGAAGAAGCTCGGCATCGGCTGACGCGCCGTTGCTTGTGGGCCAGCCCGGATGTCCTGCCGGGCTGGTCCGCGCCCCGCAATTCCCAAACGCAGGAGCAAGATCATGTCGTCAAGCGCACCTCCTCACCTCGCCGAACGCGACGTGGTCATCTGGCTCGGCGGCATCGTCAAGCATTTCGGCGGCGCCAAGGCGCTCGACGGCGCCTCGCTCCTGGTCAAGCGCGGCACGGTGCATGGTCTCGTCGGGCAGAATGGCGCCGGCAAATCGACGCTGATCAAGCTGCTTGCTGGTCTCCACCAGCCCGACAAGGGCACGATCGAGATCGATGGCGAGGCCTATGACAGACTGACGCCGCGGCTGGTCGAACGGCTCGGTATCCAGTTCATCCACCAGGATCGGCTGCTCGTGCCGACATTCACTGTTGGCGAGGCGCTGTTCCTCGGCCGCGAGCCGCTCATTGCCGGCACGCCCTTCGTCGACCGGGGCGAAATGCAGCGGCAGGCGGAGGCGATCCTCGCCCGCTATTTCGGCGTCAGGATTCCCAGCACGGCGCTGATCTCGGAGCTGACCACCGCCGAGAAGCAGATCATCCAGATCACTCGCGCCCTGCTCGAACAGCCGAACGTGCTGGTGTTCGACGAGCCCACAGCCGCGCTCGTCCGGCGTGAGGCCGATATCCTGTTCAAGCTGATCCGCCGGCTGCGCGACGAAGGCATTACCATCATCTACATCTCGCACTATCTCAGCGAGATCGAAGACCTCTGCGACACGGTCACCGTGCTCCGCAACGGCAGGACGGTTGCTGCCCTGCCGCTCGCCGAAACGTCGGCTAAAGCGATCGGCGCGCTGATGGTCAACCGCGACATCAAGGACCTCTATCCGAAGCGGGAAGTCGAACTCGGCGACACGCTGCTGCAGGTGCAGGGCCTGACGGCGCCGGGGAAATACAGTGATATCAGCCTGTCGCTACGCAAGGGCGAAATTCTTGGGCTGACCGGCCTGCTCGGCTCCGGCGCCAAGGAGCTGGTCCGGACGCTCTTCGGGTTGGAAACAGCCGCTTCGGGTCGTGTCGAGGTCAATGGCCAGACAGTCTGGACCGCCACCCCCTCGCAGGCCGCCAGCCGCAAGCTGGCGCTGGTGCCGGAGGACCGCCGCGGCCATGGCGTGGCGCTTGATCTGAGCGTGGCGGAAAATTCCACGCTTGCCAGCCTCTCCCGCTTCGTCAAACGCGGATTCCTCAACCGACGGGAGGAGGCGCGGGAGGCGGATAGCCTTATCGCACGGCTGCAGATCAAGACGGCGGGTGCCAGTTCGCTCGTTCGCTCGTTGTCGGGCGGCAATCAGCAGAAGGTTGCGATCGCCAAGTGGCTGAGCCAGCATTCGGAGATCTATCTGCTCGATGAACCGACCGTGGGTGTCGACATTGCCGCCAAGGTCGAAATCTATGCGCTGATCGGCGAGCTGGCCAGCCGAGGCGCCGGTGTCATCGTGCTCTCCTCGGACCTCGATGAACTGGCCGGCATCACCGACCGCGTCCTGGTCATGTTCCGCGGCCGGATCGCCCGCGAATTCATCACATCCAACACCACGCCAGCCGAAATCCTCGCCGAGGCAACCGGCTCAACGGAGGTTCTGCGCAATGTCGGTTGATTCCCATTACGACTCCACCTTCATCGTCGCCCGGAAGGCAAGCCGGACCAGCACGCTTTCGGGTCGTCAGTTCGCTTCCGCGGCGCTTCGCTATGGCGCGCTGATCGCCTTCGCTCTGATCCTGCTGATCTTCTCGCTCACGGCACCCTATTTCCTGACGCTGTTCAACATCGGCAACATCCTTGGCCAATCGGCAATCGCGGGCGTGCTGGCGATTGGTCTCACCATCGTCATCATCGCGGGTGGTTCCAATGTCGTTACCGGCGGCATAGACCTGTCACTGGCGGCCAATATGGGCCTTTCCGCCGCCGTCTATGCAACTCTAGCCCATGCAGGATATAGCGACAGCACGGCGGTGCTCGCAGCCCTCGGCACCGGGCTCGCCATCGGTGTCGTCAATGCACTGGCTGTCGTGCTTGCCGGCATTGTGCCACTGCTGGCGACGCTGGCCGTGATGAACGTCGTCGCCGGGCTGGAGCTCGTGCTGACGCAGAATACCGTTATCCCGGCGTCGACTGACTTCCTGACCACGCTGTCGGCGACCGGTCCGTTCGGGGTTCCGGTGCTGGCCTATGTTCTCATCGCCTTCACGGCACTGATGGTCGCCGTGATCCAGCGCACATCCTTCGGGCTCAGGCTCTATGCGGTCGGCGAATTTCCGGAAGCGGCGCGCGCGGCGGGCATTCGGGTGAAGGCCTATCGCGGCTTTGCCTTCATCCTCTCCGGCCTCTGCGGAGGCTTTGCCGGCATTCTCTCGGCTGCCTATCTGTCCGGCAGCACGACGGGTTCCGGCGAAATGCTGTTGCCCGTGGTCGTGACCGCGCTGCTCGGCAGCGTCTTCTCGCGGCGTCTGGTGCCCACCATCACCGGTACCTTGCTGTCGGCCCTGTTCGTCGGTGTCCTGCTCAACGGCTTTCAACTGCTCAATATTTCCAGCACGCTGGTCAGCGGCGTACAGGGTCTGCTGATCCTGCTCGTCGTCTCGACAACGACGCTTCTGAAGCGGGAGAGCCGCTGATGACGGCCGCGACGATGCTGCGCGCCCGTCCTTCCGGCATCCTGCGCTTTGTCGCCCGCTACGCTTTGGTGATAGCGCTCGTCGTGGTCATGGCCATCTTCGCCAACGCTGCACCGAGTTTTCTCACCCTGGCCAATCTCGAAAGCATCCTGGTCAACAACTTCACCCTGCTCGCCATCGTCTCGATCGCCATGACCTTCGCGGTCGCGGCCGGCGGTATCGACCTGTCGGTGGGCACGGCGATCGATTTCGCCAGTTTCGCCTTTGTCTCGCTCGTGCTGGGCGGACTACCGGTGGCGTTGGCGCTCATCGCCGGCATTCTCGCCGGTGTGCTGGTCGGCGCCTTCAACGCTGTACTGATCTCGGGCATTGGGGTAACGCCGTTTCTGGCCACGCTCGGCACGCTGTTCGTCGGTCGTAGCGTGCAGCAATTGCTCACCAATGGCGGCAATCCCGTCTACCTGCCGCCAACCGGCGTCCCCGCGAGCTTCCACTTTCTTGGTCACGGCACGATCGCCGGGCTGCCTGCACCGCTGCTGATCACCGCGGTCATTGGGATTGCAGCCTCGGTGGTTTTGACCCGCACGCGTTTCGGGCGCGTCATACTCTCGGCCGGCATACAGGCCCCGGTCGTGCGCTATTCCGGCATTTCGCTGAATGCCTATATGGCGGTAACGTATATCCTCGTTGCAGCGATTGCAGCGGTTGCCGGCCTGATCCTGACTTCGACGGTGACGGTCTACATTCCCAATTCCGGCAATGCCTTTCTGCTCAATTCCATCGGCGCGACCTTCATCGGCACGACACTCAATCCGCATGGCCGGCCCRATATCGCGGGCACGGTGCTCGGCGTGCTGCTGCTCGCCATCGTCGCCAACGGGCTGCTGCTCAGCGGCCTGAATTTTTACTGGCAGCAGGTCGGGACCGGCGTGCTGATCTTCGCCGTGCTTGCCATCAGCTTCGCAAACAAAAGGGCCAGTGGTCATTGACCGCTGGCAGGAGGTGAAAGATGTCGAACATCGCACAATTCCACAGGGAAGTATCGCCCGCGAGCCATATCGAGACCGAAACCGACGCGCTCGCCGTCGCCCGGGCGCTCGCCGCCGAATTTGCCAAGGGTGCTTCCGATCGCGACCGCAATCGTGAACTGCCGTTCAAGGAAATGGAGACGCTGGCGCATTCCGGCCTGCTGGCGATCACGGTGCCGGAAGCCTATGGCGGCATCGATGTCTCCAATTCGGTCCTGGCCGAAGTCACCGCCATCCTGTCGGAAGCCGATGGCTCGATCGGCCAGATCCCGCAGAACCATTTCTATATCCTCGAGGCGCTGAGGTTGGATGGCAGCGAGGAACAGAAGAAATTCTTCTTCGGCCGCGCATTGGCCGGCGACAAATTCGGCAATGCTTTGTCCGAAGTCGGCACCAAGACGGTCGGTCAATACAATACAAAGCTGACGCCGGATGGTGCCGGCTTCCGCCTCAACGGCAAGAAATTCTATTCGACCGGTGTCATCTTCGCCGACTGGATCGTCGTTTTCGCCAATGACCCGGATGGTAATCTCACCATGTCCTTCGTGCCGAAAGGTACCGAGGGTATCGAGATCGTCGACGACTGGGACGGCATCGGCCAGCGGACCACCGGCAGCGGCACGACGATCATCGAAAATGTCTATGTGCCGTCGGATTGCGTCGTCCATCACCACAAGGGTTTTGAGCGGCCGGGCACGATCGGTTCGGTTGGACAGATCATCCATGCGGGCGTCGATCTCGGCATTGCGCGCGCTGCGCTCAAGGACACGATCGATTTCGTCAGGACCAAGGCACGGCCATGGATGGATGCCGGCATCGAACGCGCCTCCGACGATCCGCTGACGATTTCCCGCATCGGCCAACTGGCGATCCGCATCGACGCGGCTGCGGCGCTGCTCGAACAGTCCGGCCACAAGGTCGACACGGCGCAGATCAATCCGACGGAAGACAACGTCGTCGCCGCGACCATCGCGGTTGCCGGCGCCAAGGTGCTGACCACCGAAGTCGCCATCGAGGCGACCAACACGCTGTTCGAACTGGCTGGCACCTCGGCGGCCCGCCAGGGCGCCAATTTCGACCGCCACTGGCGCAACGCCCGCACGCATACCCTGCACGACCCGGTGCGCTGGAAATTTCACGTCGTGGGCAATTACCTGCTGAACGGCGTCACCCCGCCGCGCAACGGCGCGCTTTGATCAATCCAGGAGCATGACATGACCCGCGAAATCCGGCTGAACGCCTTCGACATGAATTGTGTCGGGCACCAGTCACCCGGCCTCTGGCGGCATCCGCGCGACCAGTCGTGGAAATACAAGGACATGGACTATTGGGTGAATCTCGCCCAGACGTTGGAACGTGGCAAATTCGACGGCCTGTTCATCGCCGACGTGCTCGGCGTCTATGACGTGCTGAACGGCAACACCAATGCTGCCCTCAAGCATTCGGCACAGGTGCCGGTCAACGACCCGCTACAGCTGATCCCGACCATGTCTTATTTGACGGAGCATCTCGGTTTCGGGCTGACGGCGTCGTTGTCCTTCGAGCATCCTTATACATTTGCCCGGCGCATCTCGACGCTCGACCATCTCACCAAGGGCCGCGTCGGCTGGAACATCGTCACCTCCTATCTCAACAGCGGCGCGCTCAATATCGGCCAGGCCGGGCAGACGCAGCACGACAACCGCTACGATCTCGCCGAGGAATATCTCGACATCTGCTACAAGCTCTGGGAAGGCAGCTGGGAAGACGGCGCGGTGGTGCGCGACCGCGAAAGCGGCATCTTCACCCATCCCTCCAAGGTCCATCCGATCAATCACGCCGGCAAATATTACACCGTGCCCGGCATTCACTTGTCGGAACCGTCGCCGCAGCGCACGCCGGTGCTCTACCAGGCGGGCGCTTCGAGCCGTGGCAAGGATTTTGCCGGCGCGCATGCCGAATGCATCTTCGTCGCTGCTCCGTCCAAGGCTGTGCTGAAGCGTTACGTCGCCAATGTGCGCGAGGCGGCGGAGAAGATCGGCCGCAATCCGCGCGACATCCTGTCGTTCAACCTCCAGACCGTGATCCTCGGCGAGACCGATGCCGAGGCCAAGCGCAAGTTCGACGAATACCGCAAATACGTCTCCTACGAAGGCGCCCTGACGCTGATCTCGGGTTGGACCGGCATCGATTTCGGCCAGTTTTCCCCGGACGAGGTGCTGCGCCACCGCCATACCAATGCGGTGCAATCCGCCGTCGAGACCTTCACCACCATCGATCCGACCAAGGAATGGACGGTGCGGGAAATGGCCGACTGGGTCGGTATCGGCGGCTTCGGCCCGGTCTTTGTCGGTTCACCCTCGACAGTYGCCGACCTAATGCAGGAATGGATCGAGGATACGGACGTCGACGGCTTCAATCTCGCTTATGCCGTGACGCCGGAAACGTTTGAGGACACGGTCAACATGCTGGTGCCGGAACTGCAGAAGCGCGGCGTCTACAAGACCGAGTATCGCCCTGGCACGCTACGCGAAAAGCTGTTCGGTAGAGGGTCGCGACTGGAATTGCCGCATCCGGGGGCGGCCTATCGCGACATTGAGCGGCTGAGTGCTGCGAGGGCGGCGGAGTAGGCTTCCGCAGAGGAGGTGGTCTGKCTGAGCATGGAATCTCGACTGGCGAGAAATATCATAAAATGATATTATCCCTACAAAGGAGATTTACTATGCCGTCCAGCTACACTTTAGGAGAACATTTCGAGGAGTTTGTTCGGCGTCTCGTCGACAGCGGCCGGTACGCGTCCGCAAGCGAGATCATGCGCGATGGGCTTCGCCTGCTTGAAGAGCGCGAAAATCTCCGTGAGGCAAAGCTGGTGGCCTTGCGCGAAGCTATTCGCGACGGCATGCAAAGTGGCCCTTCCGAACCACTTGATATGGATTCGATCCTCGAAGAGGCGCGGCAGCAACACGCATCGAACAGAAAACGTGTTGGCCGTGGCTCTTAATATCACGCGAACGCCACAGGCAAGACGCGACCTCATTGAGATCTGGTCCTATATCGCCGACGACAATCCGCCGGCCGCGGATAAGCTGTTGCGACGGTTCGAGCAGGTTTTCGCCATGCTGTCTGAAACGCCGCTTGCCGGGCGAGCTCGGCCGGAACTGCATCCTGACATCCGAAGCTTTTCGATCGGCAACTACTCGGCCTTTTACCGAATTTTGCCCGGAGTTGTCGACATCGTGCGGGTCATGAGCCGGTTTCGCGACATCGACGAAGACGAGTTTACCGTGTAGCAACTCGCCCGACCAAACGGAAAGGTCGGGCGGCAAAACATCGACGGCGGTTAGCTATATAGGCTAACCTCCGGAATCGTCCCGTTCAGGGCAAACTCACCCACCTCGCGCGCCTTGTAGAACACCGGATCGTGCAGCGTGTGCGTCCGGACATTGCGCCAGTAGCGGTCGAACTTGTGTTTCGAGGCAGTGGCGCGGGCGCCCATGAGTTCGAAGATGCGCGACGTGATGTCCAGCGACACATGTGTTGAATGGACCTTGGCGGCATAAGCCTCGGCGGCGACCTCGCCGCGCTCGCGGGCGGTGACAGCGGGACCGCGCAGCAGGGCCGACTGTACGGCTTCGGCAGCGACGTCGGCAAGTGCGGCAGAGGCCTTCAGCTGCGCCGTGAACTCACCGATCCGCTCCAGGATATACGGATCCTGTTTGGCGCTCTCCACGCCGGAGGTGATCCACGGCCGGGTCGTCTTGCGCACATAGTCGAGCGCGGTCGCGAGCGCCCCCTCGGCGGTGCCGAGATAGAAGTTGACGAAGACCAACTGGATTAACGGCGTGTTGAACGTGGCGAGCACCGAGGGTGCCTGGTCGGGATCGGCGAGCGGCAGGACGAAATCGCTGTGATAGACGGGAAAATCACGGAATTCGACGCTGCCGGAGTCCGAGAGCCGCTGGCCGAAATTGTCCCAGTCGTCATTGGCGATGTAACCGGGCCGGTCGGTGGGGATGACGAAGTTGGCGATCTTGTCTTCGAACACCGCATTGGCATTGATCCGGTCGGAAATATGGGCGCCGGTCGAGAATGTCTTGCGGCCGTTGAGCACATAGTGGTCGCCCTGACGGCTCAGCACCAGGCCCGGATCGCGCGGGTTGACGGCAGCACCCCAATAGAGGTTTTTCGACACGGTCTCCTGGCCGAGTACGGCCGCCTTGTCGGGATCCTGGTGTGCCCAATAGATATACTGGCTGTTGACGAAGTGATAGCCGAGCAGCTGGCCGATCGAAGCCTCCCCGCGTGCCAGGATGCGCACCAGACGCAAGCCGTCGACCCATGACAGGCCGCTGCCGCCGATCTGCGGCGCGTGCAGTGCGTTCAGCAGGCCGGACGATTTCAGGATGCTGATCTCGGTATAGGGCGGCTTGCCGTCGCGGTCGAGGCTGGCCCCTCGATCGGCGAGATCGCTGGCAATCGCTTCAGCGCGGGCGAAGAGCGTGTCGCGCCGATCGTCGACATCTTCGGTTTTCTTGACGAGATGAAGGGTGCTCATGGGTTTCTCCGGGGAAAGATCGGAATCACGAAGCGGCGGCATCCAAGGACGCCGCCGCCGCGATGGTCATCAGTAGAGTTTTGCCGGAATCCACGGCGCGTTGACCGCATCGCTCTCGCTGAACGACGGCACCTTGGCTGCAAGTTCCTCGATCGTCTTGACGCCGGCCTTGCGCAGCGAATCCTGTGTCAGCAGCGCCGGCTTGACGAGGATCGAATGCGGCACGTCCTCGCCGGCAATGCTGAGCGCCACGGCACGGATCGACACGGCGCCAACCACGGCCGGATTGGTAGCCACTGTCGCCTTCCACGGGCTGCCATCCTCGGTAATCTCCTGGATGTCAGCGGTGGAAACATCGGCCGAATAGATCTTGATTTTATCTGCGAGGCCGAGATCGTTGACCGCAAGCTTCACGCCGCGGGCGAATTCGTCATAGGGCGCGAAGACGACGGTGATATCCGGATTGGCCTGCAGCGACGCTTTGGCCTGGTCGGCGGTGCTGGTCGCCGTCGTGTCGTTGACGACGCCGAAATGCGCCTTTTCGACCACGCCCTTGTTGTCGGCCTTGAACTTTTCCCAGATCTCGTTGCGGCGGTCGAGCGGCGCAAAACCGGCGACATAGACATAGCCGGCGGTGAATTTGTCGCCATTGTCCTTCAAGGCCTGCTCGAGACCGAGCTTGGCGATCTCATGATCGCTCTGCTCGACCTGCGGGATTTTCGCATTGTTGAGATTGACGTCGAAGGCCACGACCTTGATGCCGGCGTCGAGCGCCTTCTGCACCACGTCGCCTAGGGCTTCCGGCTGGCCGTGATCGATGACGATGCCCTTGACGCCGAGATTGATCGCCTGCTGGATCTGGTCGCGCTGCTCGGCGGCATCCTGGCGCCCGGGGAAGACGCGCAGGTCGATGCCGATCGCCTTGGCCTGCTTCTCGGCACCGGACTGGTAGGCCTGGAAGAAGTCGCCGGCGGAAATGTAGGAAATCAGTGCCACCTTGACGCCCGGCTTGTCAAACGGCGCCGGTGCCTTGGCGTCTGCCGCGTGCCCGATGCCGGCAAAGCTTGCCGCCGCGAAAAGTGCTGTGGCCGCCGTCTTGAGATAGGATTTCATGAGAGTGCTCCTTGCTGTTGCCAGCCTGTTGCCTCGAAGGGCATGGCTTCTACTAAACATAAAATCCATAAAAATACTATACAATAAAATCATACCAATTTATGCTCGGTTTCGGAAACGGCGTTGCCGCCACGCCACCGAAGTTGAAACCCCATGCCCTTCGCTTGGGAACAACACATAATATACATCGATTATATGATTATGGGTCGATCATGCCGCTGCTCACTGTCGAGAACATCGAAAAATCCTTTGCGGCGACGCGGGCGCTGGCCGGTGCCGCGCTTTCGCTCGATGCGGGTGAGATCGTCGCATTGATGGGCGCTAACGGCGCCGGCAAATCGACGCTGGTCAATATCCTCTCCGGCGCTTTCTCCGCCGATGCCGGTACCATCACATTGAATGGCCGGAACTATGCGCCGCGGTCGCCGGCCGAGGCGGCCAGGCATGGCGTCGTGACCGTACACCAATCGACCGACCGACTCGGCGCGCCTGGCCTCAGTGTGGCGGATACATTGCTGCTTGATGCCTATGCCGACGGTTCGGCGCCGTTCTTTCTCAACCGTGCCGCCGTCCACCGGCGGGCCAAGAAGATGCTCGATCAGGCCGGTTTCGACCTGCCGCTCGACACCGATTTCGCTGATCTGCCGGCCGCCGGCCGGCAATTGCTGGCGATCGCCCGTGCCATCGATCGCAAGGCGTCGCTGTTGATCCTCGACGAGCCCACCGCCAGTCTCTCTGGCCGCGAGGCGGAGCGGCTCTACGACATCCTTAGGGGATTGCGTGCGAAAGGCTTTGCCATTCTCTATATCTCCCACCGCGTCGCTGACCTGAAGGCGTTGGCGGATCGCGTCGTCGTCATGCGTGGCGGCCGGATGGTGCGGGAATTTTCGGCGCCGGTCGATTTCGATGCGGCCATCGAGGCGATGATCGGCCGCTCGTTGTCCTCGTCTCGGCCGGCTGCGGCGGCGGAGCATGGCGGTGCGCCGGTGTTCCGGCTGCAGGGCGCCCGGCTGCTGCCTCACTCAAACCTCTTCGATCTCGATATTCTCGAAGGCGAGGTCGTCGCCGTCACCGGTGTGCTCGGCGCTGGCAAGAGCCGGTTGCTCTCTGCGATTTTCGGCACGGCAACGCTTGCCGAAGGAGCGATG
Source organism: Rhizobium sp. P2_G9 (assembly GCF_056403475.1). Taxonomy (NCBI): domain Bacteria; kingdom Pseudomonadati; phylum Pseudomonadota; class Alphaproteobacteria; order Hyphomicrobiales; family Rhizobiaceae; genus Rhizobium; species Rhizobium sp. P2_G9. The sequence goes on from NZ_JBFUFK010000003.1 coordinate 28,885, forward strand.
ACGCTCGCGGGTCGTCCTTTCCGGCCAAGCGATCCAAGAGAGGCGATCGATGCCGGCGTGTTCATGGCGGCGGAGGACCGGCACCGCTCGTCGCTGATGCCTGCCGGCTGGCCGGGCGATACCGTGGCCCGCACGATCAGCCTGCCGCATCTCGGCAAATGGTTCCCGAGCGGCTTCACCACCGGACGCCGCGATCTCACTGAGGCGGATTTCGCCATCACCCGGCTCGGCATCAAGGCGCAATCGGGTCGTGCCAGCCTCGGTTCTCTGTCGGGCGGCAACCAGCAGAAGGTGATCCTCGGCCGCTGGGAGGCTGAGCCCTGCCGGCTGCTGCTGCTCGACGAGCCGTTCCAGGGCGTCGATGTGGGCGCCCGCCAGGACATTATTGCCGCGATCCGCGCCAATCGCAGCCGCGCGACGCTGATCGCCACATCCGATCCCGAGGAAGCGCTCGAAGTCGCCGACCGCATCCTCCACATCCACCACCATACGATAATGCCGGCCGAGCATATCAAGCCGGAGCAGGAAGGCCAAACTCCATGACCACGATCGACAGCCGCAATCCGCCACTTGCCCAAGCGGACGCTCGTCAATGGCTGGCCAGATCCGCCGCGGCCCTCCGCTCCGGCGCCGTGCTCCTGCTGCTCGCAGCGATGATCATCGGCTTCTCTCTTGCTGTTCCGGTGTTCATCAACATCGTCAACCTGATGAGCATATTGCAAGGCGTGTCAGTGGTGGCGGTGCTTGGCATCGGCGTGACGCTGACGCTTGCCGTCGGCGGTTTCGACCTGTCGATCGGCGCGGTCGCCGCCTCATCGGTCATGGCTGCGACTTACGCCATGATCGTCTGGCAGCTCAACGCCTATGAAACGGTGCCGCTGGTGCTGGCCTTCGGCGCTGCCGTCGGGGCGGTCAATGCTTTCCTCATCGTCAAGCTGCGCGTGCCGGACCTGCTGGCGACATTGGCGATGATGTTTTTGCTGAGCGGCCTGCAACTGATCCCGACGGCCGGCCGGTCGATCTCCTCCGGCCTTATCCTGCCGGATGGGTCGAAGGCAGCAGGCGTGGTCGACAAAGCTTTCCTCACGATTGGCCGCGCCAGCCTCTTTGGTGTCATCCCGATCCCCGTGGTGATCATGGTAGTCGCGGCCATCATCTTCCATGTGTTGATGGAGCATACGCGTGCGGGACGGCTGTTGTTTGCGGTCGGCGGTAATGCCGTGGCGGCGCGGCTGGCCGGTGCTCCGGTGGCGAAACTGAAGACCATGGCCTATATCCTTTCGGGCATGCTGGCGGGTCTCGGCGGCATCATTATCGCCGCTCGCGTCGGCCGTGGCGACATTTCGACCGGCGGGTCGCTATTGATGGATGCCGTGGCTGCGTCGCTGATCGGCTTCGCCGTGCTCGACCAGCGCCGCCCGAATATTTTCGGCATGGCTGCCGGCGCTGTTTTCGTCGGCGTGCTGCTCAATGGCCTCACCATGCTGAACGCGCCCTACTACACGCAGGACTTCGTCAAGGGCGCAGTGCTGGTCGGCGCGCTGGCGCTGACCTATGGGCTCGGCCGGCGGTCGTAATTCTCCTATGCAGACAATGGGTTGCTTCATAGTTAAATATTAAAAATATATTTTTAGTAGACTAATATCGGCCTTTGCGCTATCGATGACGTCCGCCTGAGCCGATGCCCGGCGACGAGACAGACATGATTGTCAGGAAATACGTCGATGGCTGATCATTTGATTTTAAGCGCATTTTTCTTCAATCCCCAGGGTGATCATCGAATGTCCTGGCGCCATCCGCGGGCGCCGGGGCGCGAAGTGTTCGATTTCGACTTCTATAAGAAGCTCCTGCAGGATGCGGAGCGGGCGAAGTTCGATACGCTGTTCGTTGCCGATCACGTCGCCATCTGGGATTCGGTGAAAAGCGGCGTCACCCATTATGCCAATGCGCGGCTCGAACCGCTGACGCTGCTTTCGGCACTGGCCGCGGTGACGGAGCATATCGGCCTGATCACCACGGCCTCGACCTCCTATAGCGAGCCCTACAACATCGCCCGGATGTTCGCCTCGCTCGACCATATCAGCAAGGGCCGCGCCTCGTGGAACGTGGTGACCTCGGCCATGGACGAGGAGGCACAGAATTTCGGCCATGACGGCAATCTCATCCATGGCGACCGCTACGAACGTGCCGACGAATTCCTCGATGTCGTCAAGTCGCTCTGGGACAGCTGGGAAGACGATGCCATCCTGCTCGACCGGAGCTCGGGACATTATGCCAATGCAGCCAAGGTTCACTCCCTCAATCACAAGGGCAAATATTACCGCGTCCGTGGCCCGCTGAATGTGCCGCGGCCGCCGCAGGGGCATCCGATCATCGTCCAGGCTGGCTCGTCTGATTCCGGCAAGGACTTTGCCGCGGCACATGCCGATCTGCACTTCGCCATCATCCGCGACAAGGAGGAGGGGCTGCGTTATCGCGAGGACATCGATGCCCGGCTGAAGAAATTCGGCCGCCGGCCGGACTCGTTCAAGATCCTGCCTGGCGTCCTGCCGGTCGTTGCGGCTTCCGTCTCGGAGGCCGAGGAGCGGCAGCAATATCTCGAAAGCCTGATGCCGGAACAAGTCGGTGTCGACCTGCTGTCGAGCTGGAGCGGCACGGATCTCACCGCCTATCCGCTGGACGGCCCACTGCCGCCGCTGCCGGACGAATCGACCTTCAACGGCGGCCGGACGGCGCTTAATCGCGTGAAGCTATGGGCGAGCCAGAATCTCACGCTTGGCGAGATCGCCAAGCGGCTCGCCAATTCCGGTGCGGTCCCAACCATTGCCGGCACGGCCTCGCAGGTGGCCGACCAGCTCGAAGACTGGTTCAAGGCCGGTGCCGCCGATGGCTACAACCTGATGTTCCCCCTGCTGCCGGAAGACTGGCTGAACTTCACCAGCCAGGTCGTGCCGGATCTGCAGCGCCGTGGCGTGTTCCGCCGCGAATACGAGCCTGGCACCTTTCGCGACCGGCTGGGACTGCAGCGGCCGCCAAACCGCTTCTCCGCCGAAGGCAGTGATCGACGCGCGGCGTCGTGAGGGAGGCCGTCATGAGCAAGGAGACCATCAGATTGCAGCCACGCGAGCCTTTTACGCCCAAGCTCACCAATGTCCTTCACAGCCCCAAGCGCGTGCGCGTCGAGTTTGCCGGCGAGACGGTCGCCGACAGCCGAGAAACGCTGATCCTGCGCAGCAACCAGTTCCTGCCGATCTATTTCTTCCCGGAGGTGGCGATCCGGCCGGATGTCCTTCTCGCCCCGCGCGACGGTCGCCATGAGCGGTTTGGCGGCAAGACGCGGAACTGGAACATCGGTGCCGCAGGCCGCACGGAGGAGAATGCCGCATGGTCCTTCGTCGAGGTCGATGATCCCGTCTTCGCGCCGCTCAAGGGCTATGTCGCGTTTCGCTGGAATGCCGCGGATCACTGGTTCGAGGAAGACGAGGAAATCTTCGTCCATCCGCGCGATCCCTATGCGCGCATCGATACGATCCCGAGTTCCGCCCATGTCGAAGTCCTGGTCGGTGGCGAGGTGATCGCCGACAGCCGGCGCGCGGTGCTGCTGTTCGAAACCCATCTGCCGACGCGTTTCTACATTCCGCCGGAAGACATCCGCATGGACCGCTTGACGCATTCGGCGAGCCACACGCGCTGCCCCTACAAGGGCATCGCCTCCTACTGGTCGACCACGGCGACCGACGGCACTGCAAGGCAGGACATCGCCTGGAGCTATCTCGATCCACTGGCTGAAATTCCCAAGATCAAAGGTCTGATCGCCTTCTATCCGGATGCTGTCGACGAAATCCGCCTCGACGGCCGCCGCGTCTCCTGATCTTCAACCTCAATAGGATAGTCCGATGACCAAACGTAACCACATCGACCAGCTCCGCACGCTTTCCGGCGATCTCTGGAATGTTGCGGTCGACGAGCATGCGGCCGGGTTCTTGAACCGCCGCGACCTGATCCGCTATGCCGCCTTGATCGGCCTGACCGGCTTTGCCGCGTCGCAAGGCTTTGGCGTTTCGACGGCACGTGCTGCAGGCCAGGGCGGCGGGACGGTGCGGGTAGCGCTTGACCAGCCCGCCGGCGTCATCGACCCGGTGAAAATCGCAGATCCGGCCAGCATCGCGCTGATCAGTCAGGTGGGCGAATATCTGTTGGTGGACGACCCGGAGAAAGGCCTGCTGCCGTCGCTGGCCACTTCATGGTCCGGCAATGACGATGCAACACAATGGACGTTCAAGATCCGCTCCGGCGTGAAATTCCAGGACGGCCGCCTGCTCTCCGCCAAGGATGTCGCGGCCACATTCGAGCGGCTCGTTGATCCGGCCAATGGCTCCTCGGCACTGTCAGCTTACAAGGGCTTGCTGTCGAAGGGCGCCGTCAAGGCTTCGGATGACCTGACCGTCGTCTTCACGCTCGACAGCCCGAATAGCAATTTCCCGTTCTACGTCTCCTCCGACGTGTTCAATTCGATCATTCTTCCCGCCGACTACAAGGGTGATTTCGAGAAGACGTTCAACGGCACCGGTCCGTTCAAGCTGGAATCCTTCCGACCGAAACAAGGCGCGAGCTTCGTCCGCAACGACGGCTACTGGGGCGACAAGGCGCTCCCCGACCGGCTGGAAATCCAGTTCTACGACGACCCGCAGGCGCAAGTTCTGGCGCTGCAGGCCGGCGATCTCGACGTCATCCCCTATACGCCGCGCATCGCGCTCGCCGTCGACAACAATCCCGCCTACAAGGTGCTGAGCGTGCAGGCGAGCACCCATGACGAAGTGCATATGCGCGTCGACCAGGATCCGTTCAAGGACAAGCGCGTGCGCCAGGCACTGGCGCTGACGATCGACCGCGACGTTATCGTCAAGGGACTGTTCAAGGGCCGTGCCATCGTCGGCAACGACACGCCGTTCGCGCCGATCTTCCCTTCCTCCGACCCCGCCATTCCGCAGCGCAAGCAGGATATCGCCCAGGCCAAGAAGCTGCTCGCCGAGGCCGGCGTCCCCAACGGCTTCCAGGTGACGCTGACCACCGAGCAGGCCTATGAAATCCCTGACTATGCCGTGCTGATCCAGAATTTCGCTAAGCTGGCCGGCATCGACATCAAGCTCAACATTCTTCAACAGGATGCCTATTACGGCTCGGCGACCTTCGGCAGCTCCAACTGGCTGGACTCCAACCTCGGCCTCACCGACTATGGTCACCGGGGCACGCCGGACATCTTCCTCAATGCCACGCTGAAGAGCACCGGAACCTGGAACGCCGCTCATTTCAAGAACCCGCAATATGACGCACTGCTGGTCGATTACGGCAAGGCGCGCGATCTCAAGACCCAGCGCGAGACCGCCAGCAAGATCCAGGCGCTTCTTCTCGATGAAACGCCGCTGATCATCTCCTATTTCTCGAAATATAGCCGCATCACCAGCTCGAAGGTTCAGGGCTTGCGTTTCACCGCAATCTCGCACCTGTTCCTGGATCGGGTAACGGTTGCCTCGTCATAAGGCTCGAACCCGTCGGGTTTGCCGACGTCAACACGCCGATATCTCGAGGCCCAGGCTCGCGTCCCAACCGCAAGCCTGGGCCTCGCCCTGTCGTAGTTCGAGCATAAGCATGAGCGGCTGCCGACGGTCGCAACGTCCTGGACTGGCGCTCGAACAAATCGCGCCGATATTTCGAACGCATTTCAATTCAGGGCAATTTATTGCGTGTCGCGGTTACGCCGATCCCTAAAATAGCAGCGAACGATCAGGGAAGGCGCCATGATACCTCTGCAACTCAAATTCACGGACGAGCGCAAAGCACTCACCGTCACATGGGATGACGGTCATGTTTCCACGATTCCGGCGTCGCTGCTCAGAGCCCGCAGCCGGGCGGCACTGCAGGTGCGTGCCGATGTCGATGGCAAGACGGGTTCATTCGACGGTGTCAGCGTGACGAGCGCCGAGGCGATCGGCTCCTATGCGGTGCGGCTGGTTTTCTCCGACGGTCATGATAGGGGCATCTATCCCTGGAGCTACCTGCGCGAAATCGCCGACTTTTAATTTGCGCGTGTCGTCATCCCGAAACCGGGAGCCACTTTCGGGCGACACGCCGCGGGCCTGAGGATTGAGAATGGACGATTTTATCGAAGGATTGGCGGAAGTCGCCTGCGATGTGCTGGTGATCGGTGGCGGCACGGCCGGACCGATGGCGGCGCTGAAGGCCAAGCAGAAGAACCCGAAGCTGAATGTGGTTCTGCTGGAAAAGGCCAATGTGAAGCGCTCGGGCGCCATTTCCATGGGCATGGACGGGCTGAACAACGCCGTCGTGCCGGGCTATGCCACGCCCGAGCAATATACCAAAGAGATCACCATCGCCAATGACGGCATCGTCGACCAGGCGCCGGTGTATAAATATGCCTCGCGCTGCTACGACATCATTCAGGAGCTCGACCGGTTCGGCATCCGCTTCCAGAAGAATGCCAATGGCGATTTCGACCTGAAGAAGGTGCATCACCTCGGCACCTATGTGCTGCCGATGCCGAATGGCGAAACGGTAAAGAAGGCGCTCTACCGCCAGATCAAGCGCGAGCGCATCCTCGTCTCCAACCGCTATATGGCCACGCGGCTGCTGACCGCCAAAGACGGCCGGATTGCAGGCGCCATTGCGGTCAACACGCGCACGGCCGAGTTCCTGGTGCTCCGGGCCAAGACGGTGATCCTCTGCATGGGCGCAGCGGGCCGGCTCGGCCTGCCGCATTCCGGCTATCTGTTCGGCACTTACGAGAATCCGACCAATTCCGGCGACGGCTATGCCATGGCCTATCATGCGGGTGCGGCGCTCGCCAATCTCGAATGCTACCAGATCAATCCGCTGATCAAGGACTATAACGGCCCGGCCTGTGCCTATGTCGCCGGTCCGTTCGGCGCCTATACAGCCAATAACGAGGGCAAACGCTTCATCGAGAGCGACTATTGGTCGGGGCAGATGATGCAGGAATTCTACAACGAACTGCAATCGGGCAAGGGGCCGGTCTTCCTCAAGCTCAACCATCTGCATTCCGACACGGTCGGCGAGATCGAGGACATTCTGCACCGGGTGGAGCGCCCGTCGCGCGGCCGGTTCCATGAGGGGCGCGGCACCGATTATCGCGACAAGATGATCGAGATGCACATATCGGAAATCGGCTTCTGTTCGGGCCACAGTGCTTCGGGCGTGTTTGTCGACGAGTTCGCGCGAACCACCGTACCGGGCCTCTATGCGGCAGGCGATATGGCGAGCGTGCCGCACAACTATATGCTCGGGGCCTTCACCAATGGCGCGGTCGCGGGCGAGCATGCCGCCGAGATCGCGGGAGAAACCGACCTGCCGGATATCGACAACGATTTTGTCCGGCTTGAGCGCGAGCGCGTTCTGGCGCCGACCAGGCGCGAGGATGGCATTCCGCCCAACCAGCTGGAATACAAGGCCCGGCGCCTAGTCAACGACTATCTGCAGCCGCCCAAGGTGACCGCCAAGATGCGGATCGGCCAGGCGCGGCTCGCCGAAGTCCGCGAGGATCTCGATACCGCGCTCGTGGCGCGCAATGCGCATGAACTGATGCGTTCGCTGGAAGTCTCCTCGATCCTCGACTGTGCCGACATGGCGGCGCATGCCTCGCTCTACCGCACCGAAAGCCGCTGGGGCCTCTACCACAACCGCGTCGACCATCCGGAAAAGGATGACGACAACTGGTTCTGCCACACGCTGCTCAGCAAGGCCGATGGCCGCATGGTGTCCGAGAAGCGTGCCGTCCAACCCTATATCGTTCCGATCGAGACCGAGGAGCGCACGGCCTATGATCGCCTGCGCGTTTCCCATCAAGCCTGACGAGGAAAGCCATGCCGCTTGCTCTTTCACCCACCACGGTCCCCGTCGTCGTCGACGACGCCAAATGCATTGCCGACAAGGGTTGCACCGTCTGCGTCGATGTCTGCCCGCTCGATGTGCTGCGCATCAGCGACTTGACCGGCAAGGCCTATATGAAATTCGACGAGTGCTGGTATTGCATGCCCTGCGAAACCGACTGCCCGACCGGCGCAGTCACCGTCAACATCCCCTACCTGTTGCGCTGACATGAGTGCTTTCGAACCTTTTGAAGATTTCGGCGATGCCGAAGAAATCGCTGAGCGTCTCGGTGACCCCGATGCGGCGGTGCGCCGGCTTGCGGTCATCGACCTTGCCGAAACGGCGAGCGCCGAAATCCTGCCGCATCTGTTGAAGGCGGCAGATGATGCCGATGCATCGGTGCGGCTGCAGGTGGCGATCGCGCTTTCCGAATTCGATAGCGCGGAGGCAGCCGGCGGGCTCGTGCGGTTGGTGACGGATGTGGATATCTCTGTCGCGCAAGCGGCAGCCGACAGCCTTGCCGAGCTCAAGGAGCCCGCCGCAGCCGATCCGATCCTGCCACTGCTCGACCACCCGAGCGCCTTCGTGCGGGCTGCAGGCTTTCGCGGCCTGAGAGGTTTGCGGTCGCGGGCTGCGCTTGGACCTGCGCTTGCGGCGATGCGGGACGCGGATGCCGATGTGCGGGCGCAGGCGCTTGGCGTCGTCGCCTATCTCAAGCTCGAGGAAACACTGCCGTCCCTGATCGCCGCGACGCGCGATGCGGATGCCGCGGTCCGCGTCGTTGCGGTGAACGCCCTGTCCTTCACCAGCCAGCCGGCTGCGGCCGCCGCGGTGGTGACCGCATTGGGCGACCAGAACTGGCAGGTCCGCGCCGCAGCGGCGGAATCGCTCGGCCGCATCGGCCAGGGTTCGGCTGTCGAAGGACTGGTTTCGGGCCTCGCCGACGACTATTGGCAAGTCCGGCAGAAATGTCTCAATGCACTTGGCAAACTGAAAGCGCATTCCGCCGTCGAACAGATTGCCGTGCTGCTTGCCAGCGATATGGCCTCACTCCGGAAGGAAGCGGCCGCAGCACTGGGCGAAATCGCCGATCCATCGGTTCGTGACGCGCTGATGGAGCATATCTCCGACGCCGATCCGGACGTGCGCAAGACCGTCCGCTGGGCGCTGACGCGGCTCGGTTGAAAACCAGCGCGGCGTCAAGCGCCGCGCTTCGACACCATTTCCTGTAGCGTATGCGGCCGCTCGATGCGGATATGCCGCGGCGTCACCATCACCAGCCCTTCCTTCTGGAAGCGCTTCATCATCATCGTCACCCATTGCCGCGTGGAGCCGACCATGGCGGCGATCTGGTCATGCGTTACCTTGGCATTGATGATGATTGCCCGGCCGTCGCGCACGCCGTGAAGCTCGCCGAGATTCATCAGGAACTGCGCCAGCCGTTCGATCACCGAACGCGTGCCGAGCATTTGGGCCATGGCCGAATAGCATTTGCCTTTTGCCGTCAGCCCCTGCAGCAGACAGAGGGCGAAATTCGGCATCTCAACGACCAGCTTTTTCAGCGCCGTGGCCGGTACATAGAGGATTTCGCAGGCGCTCAGCGCTTCCCCAGACCAGATATGCGTGCCGCCGCCGGTCATTTCCGGACCGCCGATGAAATTGCCGGATGTCCAGTAGGCGAGCGTGATTTCGCGGCCGGACGGTGCCGTGTAGAAGACGCGGACCTGGCCGCCCTCGATGATGAATATGCCGCCATGCTGGTCGCCCTGGGTGAAGATTGYCTGCCCGGCCGAGAAGGTCAGCCGCCGGCCATGCGTCCTGAGCTTCGTCCATTCCTCCGGCTTGAGCGCATCGAGGAAATGCGCGCCTTCATCCAGCCCATCGACGCTTTCGCTGAGGAACAGCGCCTGGTCTCCGGGAAGAATGACCTGTTCGGGAAGATCAAGGTCGATCTCCCGCTCGCGGCTTCTGGCGTCGAGATTGGTTGAATGCAGTTCGAGGCTCATATCCGGCTCCTCTCGAGTCGCGAAAACGCGATAAAAATATATAAATTCTATCGACAATAAAGGAAAATATTTGCGTGTTTGAGGCCCGGCATGGACATTTTGCCGTTCGCTCTAACTGAAAGTCGCCTTTTAAATAGTTGATATTAAATCGGAAAATTCATGGTGATGGTCGCGGCGGCGCCATCACGCCGGCAGCCGAAATCGGATCGGCGCGTGACCCTGTGCAAGTAATTGCTATGCCCGAAGCGCCGCCGCCTCATAGATTTCGGACAGCAGCCTGGCAATCCCTGCCGGGTCGAGACACCAACCGCCCGGATGACGGGGCGACCAAATTTCGAGGTGGAAGATGATTTTACGCGCGCATTTGGCTGCCCTAGCCCTGACGGTGGCTGCATTCGCCTCCACGGCGGATGCCGAAACCATCCGCGTTGCGATCGGCACGCAGGACACGACGATCAACACCGCCACGGGCGGGCTGATGATCCGCGAACTGAAACTGCTCGACAAATATCTGCCGCATGACGGCAAGTACAAGGATGTCACTTATGACATCGAATGGAAGAATTTCACCAGCGGTGCGCCGATCACCAATGAGCAGATCGCCGGAAAGCTCGATTTCGGCGTGATGGCGGATTTCCCGGGTTCGTTCAACGGGCTGGCGCATATCAAGGCGGGACGTAGAAGCCTGTTCATCACCGTGCTGTCCGGCAGCGTCAATGGCAGCGGCAACGGCATTGTCGTGCCGACCAGTTCGCCCATCCAGTCGATCGCTGAGCTCAAGGGCAAGACGATTTCGGTGCCGTTTGCCTCGACATCGCATGGCATGCTGCTCCGGGCAGTCAAGGCTGAGGGCTGGGATGCGCAAAACGACGTCAACATCATCACGCAAGCGCCGGAAGTGGCCGGTCCCGCGCTTCAGGCCAACCGGATCGAGGCGCATGCCGATTTCGTGCCCTTCGCCGAGCTCTTCCCGTGGCGCGGCATTGCCCGCAAGATCTATGACGGATCGCAGGCCAAGACCCCCACTTTCCACGGTGCCCTGGTCGATGCCGATTATGCTGAGAAATATCCCGAAATCGTCGTCGCCTATCTCCGCGCTTCGATCGAGGCGGACCAGCTGATCGCCAAGGAGCCGGAGAAATATAGCGAGTTGATCGCCAAGGTGACCGGCGTCGATGCGGAGGTGGACTATCTGTTCCATGGTCCGCTCGGCTTGCAGACCCGCGATCTCACCTGGAAGCCGGAATATCGCCAGGCCGTGGCGACCGCCATCGACACGCTCAAATATCTCAAGAAGACCGACCGGTCGCTGGATGTGAACAGTTTTGTCGACGACCGCTATATCAAGGCGGCGTTCAAAGCTTCCGGCCTCGATTATGACGCCGCGCTGAAGAATTATGCGCAACTGCCCTTGAACGCCAAGGACGCCGCCACCGGCGAACCGATCAAGGACCCAAAACGCGTCGCCGAGATCTGGGTGAAGGGCGAGCCGCTCGTCCGTCACTACGCCTCGCCGGAAAATGCCTTCAAGGCGCTGAAGGGGCTGGAAGGCGAGGGCAAGTCGATCCGGGTGTTCTATGCGCAGGATCGCGAAAGCAGCATCAAGCTGCTCGGCAACCAGGCGTGGTTCGTGCGGGCCGACGGCGGCGAGATCAGCGCCTTCCTGCTCAAGCAGAACGCGGAAGCCTGGGCCAAGGCGCATGGCGGCAATGTGCTGGATTTCACGAGCGCCAAGGCGTCGATCGTGGCGAGCAATTGAGGTTGTCATGACCCGTTTCGGACGCTGGTTTCGCCGGATCGTTTCCATCGCCATCTGCCTGCTCCTTTGGCAGATGGCATCGGCCTTCAAGGTCAATCTCGGCATTGTGACCTTCGAGAACGTGCCGGGTCCGTTGGATGTGCTCTCGGCAGGGCTGGATTTCCTGCGCTCGCCGAAGCTCTTTGCCAATGTGTCGAGCAGCCTGGAACGGGTGCTGGCAGGCTATGGTGCCGCCGCGGTCGTCGGCATAGCGCTCGGCCTGATCATCGGCCGGTCGCGCCGGCTGGGCGATTTCCTGCAGACGCCGCTTGAACTGTTGCGGCCGATCCCGGCTGTTGCCTGGATTCCGCTGGCCGTGCTGATGTTTCCCTCATCGGAACTGTCGATGATCTTCATCACCTTCACCGGGGCCTTGTTTCCAATCCTGCTCAACACGGTGCACGGCGTCGAGAGCGTCGATCCACGGCTGATCGCTTCTGCGCGCAGCCTCGGCTGTACGCGCAGGGCCATGCTGCTTGAAGTCATCATTCCCGGTGCGGCGCCGAATATCGTCACCGGCCTGGTCATCGGCATGGGCACATCCTGGTTCTGCCTGGTGACGGCGGAGATGATCTCCGGCCAGTTCGGCATCGGCTATTACACCTGGGAATCCTACACGCTGCAGAATTATCCGGAGATCATCGTCGGCATGATCGTGATCGGCCTGCTGGGCATGGGCAGCAGCGCCCTGCTCAGGTTTGCAGGCAATGCCCTGATTCCCTGGGACAACAAGGAAGCCAAGAGATGAACACCCATCCGCGTAGCTTTCAGGCAGGAACCGGCCGCATCGAGGCGGAACATATTTCGATCCGGCTCGGCAGCGGCGCCAAGGCGTTCGAGGCCGTACGCGACGTCAGCTTTAACATCGCCCCGGGCGAATTCGTCTGTCTGCTGGGGCCGTCGGGCTGCGGCAAGTCGACTGTGCTCGGCGCGCTGGCAGGGCATATCAAGCCTGCAGCCGGGACGCTTTCAGTCGACGGCCAGCCGGTCGGCGGGCCACATCCGGAACGCGGCATCGTCTTCCAGCAACACACGCTGTTTCCGTGGAAGAATGCCCGCGACAACGTCGCTTTCGGCCTCAAGATGCGCGGCGTCAAGCGTGACGCGCGGCGGTTCGAAGCGGAGAAGATGCTGGATCTCGTCGGCCTGACCGGCTTTGCCGATCGCTATCCCCGTCAACTCTCGGGCGGCATGCAGCAGCGTGTCGAGATCGCCCGCGTGCTGGTCAACCAACCGAGATTGCTGTTAATGGACGAGCCGTTCGGGGCACTTGACGCCTTGACGCGGCTCAGGATGCAGGAATTGCTGCTCGATATCTGGGAACAGTTCCGCAAGACGATCGTCTTCGTCACCCACGATATCGATGAGGCCCTGCTGCTGGCGGACCGCATCATCGTCATGCAGGCGCAGCCAGGCCGCATCCATGAGGAGATCAACGTGCCGTTCGAGCGGCCGCGCATGACCGAGATCATCGCCTCGGGCGAATTCATGCGCCTGAAGCAACATTGCCTGCATCTGCTGCATAGCGACCGGCGACAGGACAGCCTGGCGCGCCTGTCGCCATTGGGTTGGTGAGCAGGATCAGACTACGTTCGTTCCGAGGATCGCCGCCAGCAATTGTCCTTCGATCTCGGCGAGTCCCGGCGTACCATGCTTGCGCGGATGCGGATGGGGAACGGCGAGGTCGACGGTCACCCGTCCCTGATCAAGCACGATCACCCGGTCGGCGAGGTTGACCGCTTCGCTGACATCATGGGTCACCAGCACGGCGGTGAAGCCCTGCTCGCGCCAGACGCGGCTTAAAAGCTGCTGCATGCTGATGCGGGTCAGCGCATCGAGGGCACCTAGCGGCTCGTCGAGTGCCAAAAAATCCGGCTTGGAGACCAGGGCGCGGGCGAGCGCCACGCGCTGGCGCTGGCCGCCGGAAAGCCGCGACGGCCACTCAGCGGATTTTTCCGCCAGTTGCACGTCGTTGAGCGCTGCGCGCGCCCGCAAGCGCGCCTGATCCGCCGGCACGCCATCGCCCAGGCCGACCGCGACATTGCCGGCGACGTCGGACCATGGCAGCAGGCGAGCCTCCTGGAAGACGATGCGCGAATTCGGCTCGGTGCCGTTGCCATCCACGTCGAGGAATTCGATCGTGCCGCCGCTYCTCTGTTCCAGACCCATCAGCATCCGGAGCAGGGTGGACTTGCCGCAGCCGCTCTTGCCGACGATGGCGACGAACTGGCCGGCCGGAATATCGAGATCGACGCCGCGCAGCACGCGATTGCCGGCAAATTCCTTCTCAAGTCCGCGCAGCCTCAGGGCCGCTGGCTTGCGCACGCTCGCTTCTTCGCGATGGGAGGGATTTCCGGCCGCCTGGTCTTGTTTGAGTGCCACATTCATTGCTTTGCTCACTTTTGGTAGACCGGGTTCCAGGCAAGGACGCGCCGCTCCAGCAGGCGCACCGCGACATCGGCTATCTTGCCGAGCATGGCGTAGATGATGAGCGCCAGCACGACGACATCGGTCATCATGAATTCCCGCGCCTGCATCGCCATGTAGCCGATGCCGGACGAAGCGGCGATGGTTTCCGAGACGATCAGCGTCAGCCACATGATGCCGAGCGCATAGCGCAGGCCGACGAAAATCGAGGGCAGCGCCCCGGGGAAAATGATCTTGCGAAACAGGGTCCAGCTGCCCATGCCATAGACGCGGCCCATCTCGATCAGGTCGCGATCGACATTGCGGACGCCGTGATAGGTGTTGAGATAGATCGGGAAGAGCACGCCGAGCGATGTCAGGAAGAGTTTTGACTCTTCGCCGATGCCGAACCAGAGGATCACCAGCGGGATCATCGCCAGATGCGGAATCGTGCGCAGCATCTGCAGGCTGGTGTCGGTCAGCCGTTCGGAAAAGCGCGACACGCCGTTGGCAATGCCGAGCAGAAAGCCGATCGAGCCGCCGACGATGAGGCCGGCAAAGGCGCGGGCGGTGCTGACGGCGATGTCGTGCGGCAATTCGCCTGATATCGTCGTCGACCAGAAGGCTTGCAGCACGGCCGATGGCGACGGCAGAACCCTGCCGGATATCCAGCCGACGGCGGAGGAAAACTGCCAAACGATGACAATAGCGAGCGGCAGCACATAAGGCAGGAAATCGCCGGTCTTAAGCGCGGGTTTGCGGGGGGCTGACACACGCGCTTTGCGGGGCGCTTCGGAACTCGCCACGTCCCTGAAGCTGTCTACTGCTGTCATCGCGTCTCTCCACACTTTCGACGGATTGGAAGCATGAGCGGGAGATTCATCCCCCGCCAAGTTTCTACATTTTGATTTATTCTACATTTTTTATCGATATTATATCGTTCTAAAAAGAGCGTTTCACTAGGATCAGTTTTTCACCTGAAGCCGATTTCGGGAACTCAATTCCAAAAGATGAAGGTGGCTTGAAATCGGCCGGACGGATATTGGGGCTTTCGAGCCGGCCGGATCGTCCGTCAGTGCAAAATTTTCTGGTAATTCTATATGCTCTATGTATTTTGAGCCGGTGTGGTTTAGCTGACACCAGTTCAATTGACGGGAGCACTCTCATGAAACTTTCCAGGCGTACTTTCACCACTGTCATGGCCGGCGCGCTCGCCATGCCGTTCGTCAGCCGCGGAGCGGCTTTTGCCGCCGACAAGGTGGCGCGTATCGGCTACCAGAAATACGGCACATTGGTGCTGCTCAAAGGTAAGGGCATTCTGGAGAAGAAGCTGGAGAGCATCGGCTACGGTGTCGAATGGACCGAATTCCCCGCCGGCCCACAGCTGCTCGAAGCCCTGAATGTCGGTTCCGTCGATTTCGGCTCGACGGGCGAAACGCCGCCGATCTTCGCCCAGGCCGCGGGTGCTGCGCTGGTCTATGTGGCGCATGAGCCGCCGGCACCGCGTGGTGAAGCGATCCTCGTGCCGAAGGACAGCCCGATCAAGACGGTCGCCGATCTCAAGGGCAAGAATGTGGCCTTGAACAAGGGTTCGAACGTGCACTATCTGCTCGTCAAGGCCCTGGAAGAAGCCGGGCTGAAATACGGCGACATCACCACCTCCTACCTCGCTCCGGCCGATGGTCGCGCCGCATTCGAACGCGGCGCCATCGACGCCTGGGTCATCTGGGATCCTTTCCAGGCTGCGGCGGAAGTGGCGCTCGAGGCGCGCGAATTGCGCAACGGCGACGGCCTGGTGCCGAACCACCAGTTCTATCTCGGCGCCCAGCCCTTCGTCGAAGGCAATTCGGACGCTGTCGACGTGCTGATCGAAGCCGTCGGTGAAATCGACACATGGACCAAAGCCAATACCGCCGCCGCTGCCAAGCAACTGGCGCCCGCGATTGGAATTCCGGAAAATGTGCTGGCGCGCGCCCTTGATCGCCAATCCTTCGGGGTCACTGCCCTCGATGACAAGGTCGTGGCACAGCAGCAATCGATTGCCGACACGTTTTTCGACCTCGGCCTCGTGCCGAAGAAGCTGACGATCGCCGACGTGGTGCGCAAAGGCAAGGTCTAACCCGCAGAAACAATACTGTCTTCGACCAATTCAGCGGCTCGCTCCGATAGCGAGCCGTTGAATTCTATCTCACGAAAGCCCGATCTTCCGCAGCCTGTATTCCAGCTTGGCGCGGGTGAGCCCGAGTTGGCGCGCCGCCGCCGAGATATTGCCGCCAGCAGCTTCGAGCGCGGAGCGATAGAGCTCCTCCTCGGCCCGTTTGAGGGTTTCTGGTCCTGTCACCAGCCGCCGTTCCTCCGCGGTTTGCGCGCCCTCTTTAGGCGCGGTGCCGACGCGGCCTTCGCCAGTAAGCCGGAGCGAGAGTGAAGGCAATTTCTCGAAACCGGTGAACAGGTGCTGTATGTCAATCAGCGCACCGCTCTCGGCGAAGATGACGCCGCGCTCGACCAGATTCTGCAATTCGCGGATATTGCCCGGAAAGTCATAGGCAAGCAGTGCGTCCATCGCGCGGCGGGTGAAACCAGCGACGTTGCGGCGATGCCGGTCGCGAAACAGTTTCAGGAAATGCGCCGCCAGCAGGGCAATGTCGTCGCGTCGCTCCCGCAGCGGCGGGATGACGATCGGGAAGACGCAGAGGCGGAAATAGAGGTCCTGGCGGAACCGGCCGGCGCGAACCTCTTCCGTCAGATCGACATTCGAGGCCGCGACCACGCGCACATCCACGCCAATCGTCCGGGAGCCGCCGACCCGCTCGATCTTTTTCTCCTGCAGGGCGCGAAGCAATTTGCCCTGCGCCGAATAGGTGAGCGAGGCGATCTCGTCGAGAAGCAGGGTGCCGCCGTTGGCGCGTTCGAAATAGCCGGCGCGTGACTGGAGCGCGCCGGTAAAGGCACCCTTTTCGACCCCGAAGAGCTCGGATTCGACCAGGTTTTCCGGAATGGCCGCGCAATTGATCGGCACGAACGGGCCGCGCGCCCGGTTGCTCAATTTGTGCAAGGCGTTGGAGAACAGCTCTTTGCCGACGCCGGATTCGCCGATGAACAGCACTGTGGCGTCGGTGTCGGCCACTTTTTCCAGCATCAGCCGTGTCCTGAGGAAGCTGGCAGAGACGCCGACCACCTGGTCTTCGCCCGTCTCCGGCGCATCGCCACCGGCTGATCTTGCCGCTGGCGCCGGCGCGGTGGATTGCACGGCCACATAGCGCCGGCTTTTCCAGTCCAGCCCAAGATAGTGGCGCTCCGGCGCGTCCTTTCCCCAGGCATCGGCGTGCTGGCCCACGACCAGGCAGCGCGAGGCGCCCATGCCCGCGCATTCGACCTCGCGGAAGATCACCGGCCTGCCGAACAGCGTGCTGGTATAGCCCGAGGGATAGCCCGTCTGCATCCAGCAGACCGGCTCGCTGGCAATGCCATAAGTGGAAATATGCTCGGCGGCCTCCGAGGAATCGTCCCAGTAGAACTCGCCGAAATAGGTTCCCTTACGGAGATCGAACTGGAACTGTTTGGTCGTCACCTTGACGAAGCCTTCCAGCGTATGCACGCGCGGTCCTGCTGCAAGCGCATGCGTCAGGTCCTCCTGCGGAAACCGCTTCTGGATCAGTTCGGCATCGCGCACGCCTTGTATGTAGCCCACCCGCATGAACAGGCTCTTTGCAGTCTCTATGCCAAAGGCGTCGATGATTTCCTGCCGGAGCCGGCCCAGCACCAGCGACTGGATCAGCACCATACGCTGGTCGTTCAGCCATATCCGGCCGTCGCCGAGCGCAAAATGCAGCGCTTCGGTGAGATCGGTCAGCGTGGGGGCGGCGCCGGTATCAAGCTCGCTGGAATCACCACGCGTCATCAGCTTACCGGTTTTGCGGGAGGCTTCGGCGAGAGAGATCAAACCGTCGGGCTGCTGCATGTCTGTCATGATGGCATTAATAATTTGATGAATTCATGAATGATATTTCATTATTTTCGTAATCTCAAGGCCGTTGTCGAGGCAGCGAGGCAATGCGCTGTCCACCGCGGAAAACGCAATATTGCCAAGCGCTTGTGCTTTCCTTCGAGCGCGGACGTCGTTCTCCCTTGCAGTCTGGCACGACCCTTGCAGCCATAGCTCCGACCGTCTGAGGAGGCGGCAGGAGGACAGCGGCGGCAAGCCAAGTCGGGCATCCGGAGGGAAAGGCCTGATCTCGTAACGCCAAGCTCTGCATGCGCTCCCTGACAACGGACGGACACTTTTTGAGGAGGAAGACGATGAATATCCAGAACCAGAATTTCCTCGACAGCGAGCGCTGGCAAGGGCGCGCCTTCTTTGCCGATTGGCAGAAGACAGCCGCTGGCGTCATGGACGTGACCGACCCGGCGACGGGGGCGGTGATCGCTTCGGTCGGCATCGGCGGTGCGGTCGATATTGCCCGAGCCGCATCGGAAGCGCGTGCCGCGCAAAAGGCCTGGGCCAAGACCCTGCCGACCGATAGGGCGCGCATTCTATCCAAGGCCGCGGACCTGCTCGAGCAGAACGGTGCGGAGCTGATCCCTTGGATCATGCGGGAGTCCGGATCGATCTATCCGAAGGCCGGCATCGAAATCGAACATGGTGCGCTGTTCATCCGCCATGCCGCATCCCTGGCCACAGCCCCGATGGGGATGATGATCCCGGCGATGGACAACCGGACGAACTATGCCAAGCGCGTGCCGCATGGCGTCGTCGGCGTCATCTCGCCCTTCAACTTTCCGCTTGTCCTCTCCGTCCGCTCGATCGCCGCTGCACTCGCCTTCGGCAATGCCGTGGTTCACAAGCCCGATCCGCGCACGCCGATCTCGGGCGGCATCATCATCGCCCGCATCTTCGAGGAAGCCGGCCTGCCAAAAGGTGTGCTGCAGGTCGTGCCGGGCGGCGCCGATGCCGGCGAGGCCATGTGCACCGATCCGAATATCGCCATGATCTCCTTCACCGGGTCGGCAAGGGGCGGCTCCAAAGTGGCCGAGGTCGCCGGCAGGCATTTCAAGAAAGTGCAGCTGGAACTCGGCGGCAAGAATTCGCTGATCGTGCTTGACGATGCCGATCTCGACGTCGCCGCTTCGAATTCGGCCTGGGGCGCATTCCTGCATCAGGGGCAGATCTGCATGGCGACGGGCCTGATTCTGGCCGACGAAAAGATCGCCGATGCACTGACGGAAAGGCTCGTCACCAAAGCTGCCCATTTGCCGGCCGGCGACCCGTCGACCAATCAGGTGGCGCTGGGTCCGATCATTTCGGACGGTCAGGTGGCCGGTATCCAGGCGATCGTCGACGATGCCGTGGCCAAGGGTGCAAAGCTCCTGGCGGGTGGCACGCATGATGGCCGCTTCTATGCCGCAACCGTGCTTGCCGGCGTCAAACCCGGCATGCGGGCTTTCGATGAGGAAATCTTCGGCCCGGTGGCCTGCATCGCCACCTTCAAGACCGAAGAAGAAGCGATCGAACTCACCAACAACAGCGATTACGGTCTCGCAGCCGGCGTCATCTCGTCCAATACCGGCCGCGCTCTGCGGATCGCCGATGAACTCGATGTCGGTATGGTTCATGTCAATGACCAGACGGTGAATGGCGGTCCCTTCGCGCCTTTCGGCGGCCCGCGCAAATCCGGCAACGGCACCCGTATCGGCGGCCCGGCCGACATCGAGGAATTCACCACCTGGAAGTGGATTTCCGTCAAGGACGTTGCGACGCCCTATCCCTTCTGAGGACGTCCAGAAGCCGGATGCAGGCACCGATGCCTGCATCCGCCGCACTCATTCCCCTTTCATTCCGGAGACTGCCATGCAGATCAAAGCTGCCATCGCCCGCATACAGGGCGCCGACCTCAGCCTCGAAACCATCGATATCGAGGAACCCAGAGACAATGAAATCCTGGTGAAAGTCGTCGCCACCGGCGTCTGCCATACCGATATCGTCGTGCGAGACGGCATGCTGCCGACGCCGCTGCCCGTCGTGCTCGGCCATGAAGGCGCCGGCATTGTCGAAAAAGTCGGTCGCGCCGTTTCGAAAGTCAAAGCCGGTGACAAGGTGGTGATGACCTTCAATTCCTGCGGCCATTGCCCGAGCTGCCAGGACCATCACGTCAGCTATTGCCACGAATTCTTCCCGCGCAATTTCTTTGCCACGCGCAGCGATGGCACCAGCGCACTTTCAGCTGGTGACGAGCCTGTCCATGGCAACTTCTTCGGCCAGTCTTCCTTCGCCACCCACGCCATCTGCCATGAAGTGAACGTCGTGAAAGTGCCGGAGACGGCGCCGCTCGAACTGCTCGGGCCGCTCGCCTGCGGCATTCAGACCGGCGCGGGCGCTGTAATGAACGCACTGAAGGTCTCGGCCGGCAAGTCCTTCGCCGTGTTCGGCTCGGGTTCGGTCGGTCTGTCTGCCCTGATGGCCGCCAAAGTGGTTGGTGCCACGACCATCATTGCGGTGGACATGAACGACGAGCGGCTGGCCATGGCACGCGAACTCGGCGCCACGCATGTGATCAATCCCGGCAAGGCGGATGCGACAGCCGAGATCATGGCGATCACCGGCCACGGGCTCAATTTCGCGCTCGACACGACCGGGATCTCGAGCGTCATCCGTGCGGCGGTCCTGGCGCTGGCGCCGATGGGAACCTGCGGCATTCTCGGCGCCTCGGCCATGGGCAGCGAGATCAATCTCGACGAAGTGCATTTCATGAGCGGCGGCCGCCGGCTGATGGGCATCGTCGAGGGCGAATCCAATCCGGACACGTTCATTCCCATGCTGGCGGCACTCCACGCCCAGGGCCGCTTCCCCTTCGACAAGCTGGTGACGTTCTACGATTTCGACGAGATCAACCAGGCGATCCGCGATTCCGAGAACGGCAAGGCCATCAAGCCGATCGTTCGCATGCAGTGAACAGGCTCGATGGTGAAGAGAGACCCACAGCATCGTGGTTCATGCTCAAGGTCGCGCTTGGGCGTGCGCACTAAGCCGACCCTGACCTGTCGTTGTGACGGAAGCATTTGATCTTTTCTGGTTTGTCCGCGAAAGACGGGTCGTGTTCTGACGACATGTGCGGGTTCGGGCAAAGGCGCGATCCTGAACCGTAGCGGTGGTGGCCGGCATGTCACAGCCTGTCGCCTTGCGAAACGGACTTGATTTCGGGTGGGGTGGCGAGTGTCCACGCTTGGCGCGACGGCGGCCCTTGGCCGATGGCCGCGCTAACGCGAGCGGGGATCGCCGCCTTTTGGGTGAGCCTCAGAGAGTGATCGAGGCATGGCGAATAACGTCGGCTTGGCCATTGTGGATTGGTTTATCCAATGCCCGCACGGCTTCGAGGAGCACGGCGGCCCCGAAGGCTATGTCGTCATTGTCGGCAAACTCGTCCGGCGCATGACTTCTGCCGGCAAGGCAGGGAATGAAGATCATCGCCGACCGCGCGATCCGCGCGAGGAAGGCGGCATCATGGCCTGCGCCGGAGGCGAGTTGCCGGTGCGATCCGCCGAGACGTTCGACGGCTTCCGCCAGGATGATGCCGAGATCGGCGTCCATCGGCACGGCGGGCGCATCGGATATTCGACTTTCGGCGATAGCGAGACCGTCACCCTCGGCCACGGCAGCGCAGAGGTCGTCCAGGGCGGCGGCAAATCTATCCAGGTCCTCGCGTTGTTCGGAACGGATATCGACCAGCAATCGAACATGGGACGGCACGACATTGGCGGCATTGGGCAGCATTGAGAATTCGCCGACGGTCGCGGCAAAATGCCGAGGCCGCCGGGAAAGATCAGTTGCCAATTGTTCGATGCCGAGGACGAGCTTCGATGCTGCCACCAGCGCATCGCGGCGTGCGCCCATGGGTGTGGTGCCAGCGTGATCGGCCCGGCCATCGATCGTGATTTCGATGCGAGCAATGCCGGCGATCGCAGTCACGATGCCGATATCGCTGTTTTCGGTTTCGAGAATGACCCCTTGTTCGATATGCAGTTCCAGGAAGGCCTTGATGTCCTGTCGCGGCGGGTCGGCGGCCTCGCTGCCGCCTGCGGCGACCAGCCCTTGCGCCAGGGTGATGCCGTCTGCCCGCCGCTCGAGCCATTCCGGCGGCCTTATGCCCGCCATGCCACGGCTGCCGATACAGGAGACACCGAAGATCGAGACTTCCTCAGCGAGGAAATCGACGATCTCCAAGTCATGGTCGAGCTCGATCCCGGCATCGGCGAGCGATCGTGCCACTTCCAGCGCCGTTATCACACCGGCAATGCCGTCAAACCTGCCGCCATCGGGGACGGTGTCTGAATGCGAGCCGAGCATGAGTGTCCCCGATCCCGGCTTCCCGCCCGCGCGTCGGCCGATCAGGTTGCCCGATGCGTCGACGCGAGTCTCCAGGCCCGCGGCCTGGAATCGATTGGCAAGCCAGGCGCGGCCCTCCAGATGCAGCGCGCTGAAGGCGCGGCGAGTCCAGGGGCGACCTGGTTCGGTGATGGCAGCCAGCGCATCGATATCCTCCGCGATGCGTGCCGCCGAGACTGGCAGATTGCTTTTGTCGCGGGGGCTGTTCATGCGGTCGACCTCGACAGCGCCAGGGATGCAGGCGGTCGTATGAAGCGGCCCACCCCCGGCGCGGCAAGCACTGTCGTGCCGTCATAGACAAGTTCACCGCGGCAATAGGTGGCGCTGACCCGATAGGGCAGGGTCATGCCGTCATAGGGCGACCATCCGGCAACATTGTTGCCGGTCTTGCCAGCGTCGTAGATATGGGGCTCCGGCGTCAGCACCGCGATGTCGGCATGTTTACCTGGCTCGAGCGCCCCCTTTGCATGGTCGATGCGGAAATGCCGCGCAGGGTTGAGTGCCATCAGCCGTGCGCCCCAACTGAGCGGCACGCCGCGCTCCAATGCGCCCTTGACGAAGAGTGGCATCAGCGATTCCAGGCCCGGCAGACCCGAGGCATTGGCCAGCATGTCGGGATTCGTCTTGCGGTCGAGCGACCAGCTGACATGGTCGGTGGAAAGAAGCGTGACATTGCCGGCAGCAAGCTGCCGCCAGAGTGCTTCCACTTCGGCACGCGGCCGGATCGGCGGATTGCATTTGGACCGCCCGCCGAGCCGCTTCGCATCGGTCTCCTCGTCCAGCGTCAGATAATGGATCAGGCATTCGACGGTCGCGGCATATCCCTGCGCCCGGTAGGCCGAGGCGATCTCGTAACCGCGCGACAGGGAGCAATGCACGACATGCGCCGGGCAGCCCGTTTGCGCGCCGATCTCGTAGATCTCGTGCATGGCCAGCAGTTCCGTCAATGGCGGGCGAGACAGGCCATGGGCGGTGTAGTCCGTGATGCCCCCTGCTTTCACCTTGGCCATGGCGGCACGGACATATTCGTCGTTCTCGTTATGCACGCCCGCGGTCAGACCGGTCTTGGCGACTTCGGCAAAACACTCCGCCAGCAGTGCCGGCGGGATGCGCGGAAAGCGCTTCGGGTCGGTGCCGAATGTGGAGAACTTGAAGGCTGCGACGCCGGCCTCCGCCTGTTCGGCGATGCGGAGCGGGCCTTCCTCGGGATCGATCGTGCCGTACAGCGCAAAGTCGATGCGTGCCTGTGCCTCGGCATGGGCGATCTTCGCGCTCACGGCTTCGGCCGAGCAGACGAGGTTGCCCTCGTCATAGGGCATGTCGACGATGGTGGTGACGCCGCCGGCGGCCGCAGCTCGCGTCGACCAGATGAAATCCTCCTGGTTTTTCTGGCTGAGCGAATGCACCTGGGCATCGATCGCGCCGGGCATGATCAATGCAGCACCGAGATCGTGTTGCTCGCGGGCCGCAGGCATGGCGCCCTGTCCCAGCATGGCGATGAAGCCGTCACGGACAGCGATGAAACCGGATGGCACAACCCGGTCGGGCAGGACCAGCGTACCCTTGAGGACGAGATCGAAATCGGACATCGGAAGTCCCGAAGAATGAGAGCCACGGCCCGCAATCTAGGGTGAGCCGCCGCACGAGGGGATATGCCGATTTCTGGACAGGCTATACACCGTTGAGCGATTGCGCGATCTGCATGGCGATTCGGCGCGACGCCTGGGTCCGTTGCCAGACGAGATGGAAGCTGACCCGTGGTGCATCCGGCAGCCTGACGATGCCGATCGGACGGTCGAGCGCGGCGACCGCCTCCAGCGGCAGCACGGTGAGATAGCCGTGGTCGAGAACGAGGTTGATGACGATCGACAGTGCATCGACCTCTACCAGCCGTGCCGCCGCCTGGCCCTCGTCGCCGAGGAAGGGTTCAAGCGCTTCGCTGATCGACTGGCGCAACCCGCTTCGCAGGCTGGGCACCGCGATCAGATGGTGGTCGATCAGCGGCCGGATCGCCACTCCCGCCGCCACGACGTCGACCGAGCCGATCAGGACCAGCTCGCCGGAAAAAATCTCGCGGCTCTCGAAACGCTTGTTGCGTAGCGCGATGTCGGTCAGCGCCACATCGAACCGGCCGGCCCGCAGCCCCTCTGCCAGATCCTCTGCCGTCGTGCTGCTGACAAACAGATCGGGCTTGCCTTCGTCGGCGCGCCAGGCCGCAACCAAGGCGGCCAGTCGGGCCGCAAGCCGGCTTTCGTGGCCGACCGGAATGATCGTGCCGAGCCTGACAGTGCGCAGCTCTCGGGCAAAGCGCTTGCGCGCCGGTCCCGTCAGGCTGGCGAGTTTCGCTGACAGTGCCAGCGCCGCGTCTGCGAATTCCAGCCCCTCGGGCGTGGGTTCGCAGCCATGCATCTGGCGCAAAAGCAGCGTCCGTCCGACGGTCCGTTCGAGTTCGGCCATCTGCCGCGACAGGTTCGGCTGAGCGATACCGAGTTCGCGCGCGGCGCGGCGGATCGACCCGGCGCGGATGACCGCATTGAAATTGGCGAGCACAGTTACGGGCATGGCATTCTTCGCAGCCCAAGGCAGGACGTGGTCTGATCCGGCCCCCAGCTCGCCCCCGATCGCAGCGATGGCGGACAGGATTTCTACGAAAGCAGGGATCGAACGTGCAAGGTTTTCGCCCGCCAGCGTGAGCGACAGGCCCCCGTCGCGGCGAGCCGCCAGCTTCAGGGCCAGTTCGGCCTCGAATCGCTCGAAGGCATCGGCGACGCTCGATGGCGGACGGCCGAGCAGTGCAGCGGCGCCGCGCACCGAACTCTCCTGCATCACCGCAAGCCCGGTTGCCAGCGTCGCCGTGTCCATTCAACCGCGCTCCATGCCGCATCGCGCATCCATTGTCCGGTTTTTAGCATATCCTGTTGGACCGGCAAGCTGACTAATCTTGCCTCGACGATGAGGGGACTGTCGATGACGCCGATGACCATATCCATAGGCACAAAACCACTGACGATCGCCGATATCGGCGCCATTGCCGAACGCAGGGCGATCGTGGCGTTGTCGGTGGACGGCCGTGACGCGGTCAGCAAGGCGCGTGCGGTGGTCGACCGGCTCGTGGACGAGAAGATTCCCGCCTATGGCGTGACGACAGGCGTCGGCAGCCAGAAGGACTTTGCCGTCGATCCCGAGGCCATCGCCCGTTACAACGACCTGATGATCACGGCGCATGCCACGCTCGCGCCGGGCCGCAATGCCCCGCGGCAGGTGGTGCGCGCAGCCCTCGCCATCCAGCTCTCGCTCTTCGCGCGCGGCCGTTCCGGCGTTCGGCTCGAATTGGTGGAGAGCCTGCTGGCGCGGCTCCAGGTCGACGACCTGCCCGGCGCACGGCTCGGCATGTCTGTCGGCGCCTCCGATATCGTTGCGATGAGCCAAATGGCGGTGCCACTGATCGGCCGGACAGGTGCCCAGGCTGGCGGACATGGTCCTTTGCCGCTTGATGGCCTTACGGCCAAGGAAGCAGTGTCCTTGCTCAATTCCAACAGCCTCATGCTTGCCGAGGGGGTGCTGGCGCTCCGGGAATTGCGTGCGCTGCTCGACGCCGCCTCGCTCGCCGGCGCCATGTCGATGGAAGGCCTGCGCGGCAACCTCCGCTCCTGGAGCGAAAAGGTCGATCTGGCGCGCGGCCAGCCGGGGCAGATCCGGGCGGGCAAGGCGCTACGTGCTGCCCTTGCCAACAGCAGCCTCTGGCGGCCCGGAGAGGCACGGTTCCTGCAGGACCCGCTCAGCTTCCGTTGCGTCCCGCAGATCCATGGCGCGGCCGAGGCGGCCTTCGATTTCGCTTATGCCATCTTCGAGACGGAATTGGGCGCAGCCTGCGATAACCCGATCATAGACAAGGACACAGGCGAGTTCATCTCGCACGGAAACATGGAGACCACCGCCTGTGCGCTCGCGATGGATACGCTGCGCCAGGCGATCGCCAAGGTGATCGAAGCCTCCGGCCAGCGTATCCACAAGATCCAGTGGCCCGGCTTCACCGGCCTGCCGACCAGCTTGGCCGCGGAGCCCGGTGCGATCGGCGGCGTGCAGTTCCTCAATTTCGGTCACATCGCTGGCGCCACTGTCGGTGCTGTGCGGCAGGCGGCTCATCCGGCCATGCTCAACTATTCCGGCCAGCTCGATGACGGCGTCGAGGACGTCGCCGGCAATGCGCCGCAATCGGTGGCCGAAACGGTACGCATGCTGGAGCCCGCCTGGACCGTTGTCGCGATCGAAGCCGCCTGCGCAGTGTGGGCCATTCACCGTCGCGCCCTCGACATCAAAACCCTCGGTGATGGTCTGAAGCCGGTGGTGGAGCGCATTCTGCCGGTCCTGCCGATTGGCACCGAAGGTCAGAGGATTTTCGACCTGGGCCTGATCGTCGATATCCTGAAGGCCGAATTCGGCGTTACCCAGTCGCTGGCGTAAGGAGGGACCGATGGCATCGGTGGACCAGAGCTTTCGCGGCGCAATCAGGCGGCTTGAAGCCGGAGGTGACCTGCATCGGGTCGAGCGCAGCGTTGATCCCCGTTTTGAGCTCGGCGCAGTGCTGGCGCTGCGAGACAGGCAGCCGCCGCAGCTTTTCACGGATGTGAAGGGGCATGACATGCCCGTCATCGGCAATATCATGAATTCTCGCGAGCGTGTCGCGCGGCTCCTGGGCGTCGAAAAACCGCGTCTGCATGAGGTTATTCTCCAAGCGCTGGGAAAGCCGATCCAGCCCGTACTCGTCGATGCTGCGCCGGTGCAGGAGGTCGTGCACGAGGGCGAAATCGATCTCAGCCGCATACTGCCGGTGCCGGTCTGGTTTGAGCACGAAGCCGGTCCCTATATCACCGCAGGCGTGATCGTCGCCAGGGATCCCGAGACGGGCCGCAGGAATGTGTCGATCGCCCGGCTGCGGCTCGAGGGCGGCAATCGCGTCATGGTCGGCATTGCCAAGAACCATCACCTCAACCTGCTGGCGGAAAAGGCGTGCAAGCTCGGGCAAAAGCTGCCCATCGCCGTCGCCATCGGCAATCATCCCGCCGTCCTTCTCGGCTCGCAGATGTATCTCGGCCTTGGCGACGACGAGTATGACATTGTCGGCGGGCTGTTGGGCGAGCCGCTGGAACTGGTCCGCTGCCGGACCGTGCCGCTCGAACTTCCCGCCGGCGCCGAGATCATCCTTGAAGGCCATATCGACAATGCCGACCTGATCGAGGAAGGCGATGTGTCGGAATTCCACGGCTTCTACGTCCGCTATGGACCTGGCACGGGCGGCGCAATCACCTGCGTCACGCATCGCAGCGATGCCATCTATCAGGCGATCCTGCCAGGCTATGCCGCCGAACACTGCCTGCTGGGCGCGCTCGCGATCGAAGCTGTGACCTGCCAGGCGTTGCAGCGCGTGATCCCCGCCGTGCGGCGGGTGGTGGTCACAGACGGAGGCATGGGGCGCCTCCATGCCATTATCAGCATGCACCGGCCGCGGCTCGGCGAGGGCAAGCGCGCCGTCATCCTCGCCATGGGCCAGATCAATCTCTTCAAACTGGTGACGGTGGTGGAGGATGATATCGATCCCGAGGATCCGAACCAGGTCGAGTGGTCGCTCGCCGCACGCTTCCGCGGGCACGAGGATATGGTGGTGCTGCCGGGCATGAAGGCCGACCGCTGCGATCCGGTGCATGAAAACCTCACCATCACCAAGATCGGCCTTGTTGCCTGCACCCGGCCTGGCGATGGCGAACGAAGCTCGCTTTCCGAATTCGCCCAGGCGCCGAAGGATATCCTGTCCTCGGTCCGCGCCCGCCTGGCGGAATATTGACCATGGCGGCTCCAAAACGCATTATCGTCGGCGTCACCGGCGCATCCGGTTTCGACTATGCGGTCTGCCTGCTCAGGATGCTGCGCGCCGTCGAGGTTGAGACCCATCTTGTCGTCTCGCGTGCGGCGATCACCGCCATGGCGCATGAAACCGACATGACCTTCGGCGAGATGAAGGCGCTGGCGGGCCATTGTCATGACAACCGGGATATCGCGGCACCCATCGCCAGCGGCAGCTTCCGTACCATGGGCATGATCGTTGCCCCTTGTTCCGCCAAGAGCCTCGCCGAGATCGCCATGGGCACCGGCGGCACGCTGGTCGCGCGGGCAGCCGACGTCGTGCTCAAGGAGCGTCGTCGTCTGGTCGTGCTGTTCCGCGAAACGCCGCTGCATCTCGGCCATTGCCACAACATGCTGCGCCTGACTGAAATGGGCGGCATCGTCATGCCGCCCGTGCCGGCCTTCTACCCGAAGCCGAAGACGATCGAGGAAATGGTGTCCTGCACGGCCGCCCGCGCCCTCGATCTTTTCGACATCGAGATCGAGATCGAGGGGCGCTGGAAGGATGATGGACAGCAGCGGTAATATGTTGATCGGGTCACAGGCGTTGCCGGAGCCTTCACTTCCGTTCTCCCGTCCGTGGAGAAGAGCTTTTGTTTTGTCGCAGGCTCTTGTCGACAAGCCGCGGGACACTCTTCCGGAGCATGCTTAGAAAATCTTCCGTGAGCTCGTCGTCAGGAAGTCCACGAAGGTGCGGACCTTGGCGGAGAGATATTTCCGGCTTGGATAGACGGCATACAGAGTGGTGGTGAAGCCGACAGCATCAGGCAGCACCATCTCCAGGCGCCCGGCCTGGATGTCCTGCTCTGCCATCCATTTCGGCAGGAAGACCAGGCCCATCCCCGCCAGAGCCGCCAGATGCAGCATTGTCTCGTTTTCACTGAGCATGACGGTTCGGAACGTGACCTTATGCTTGCCGTCCGGCCCTTCCAAGGACATGGTGTCGCCGACGTTAAACCCACTGAAGCGCAGCATTGCGTGCCCATCGAGCTCGGCTATTTTCTGGGGTCTGCCGGTTCGCTCCAGGTAATCCGGCGAAGCCATCAAGCGGAATTCTATCTTCATGAAGGGACGGGCAACCAGTCCGGGATCGAGCCTGTCGGGACTGGTCGCGCGCAGAGCGAGGTCGAAACCCTCGTCCACAAGGTTTACGATACGGCCGCTGAGGTCCATGTCCAGGCAGACGTCGGGATAGCGCCGGTTATAGTCCGCCAGCAGCGCAACAAAGCAGCCGCTGGCCGTCCAGACCGGTGCGCTCAGCTTGAGCACGCCCCTTGGCGCCAGAGTGGTATTGCTGATCGCCGCCTCGACCTCGTCAAGACCTTCCAGCGTCTGTCTCGTCTGATTGAAATAGAGCGCACCGGACTCGGTCAGGCTGACGCGGCGGCTCGTTCGATTGAGCAGCCGGGTGCCGAGCCGGTCCTCCAGCTGCATGACGTGCTTGCTTGCCATTGCCGGCGAAACGCCGAGGCGCTCGGCGGCGGCGGTGAAGCTTTTCAGTTCGGCGACGGTGCAGAACACCCGCAGGCTCGTCAGTGTATCCATCGATCATCAACATCGGAGAAATGGTTCTTCAATAAAGACCACATTGATCAATGTCTGGGAAAAAATCAAACTGTTCCGCAAGTCAGCACCAAACATGCTCGCTTCCCGACGGTGCCGCCAGTCGCGGCGTTCGCGAGCAAATTTCGAAGGACAGGGCCAATGACAGATCTTCGGCTTCCAACCTATTTCATCAGCCATGGCGGTGGCCCCTGGCCTTATATGACGGGCGAGTTCCGCCGCAATTACGACGTGCTGGAAAAATCGCTGGTCGACATGCGTGCCGAACTCCGCGACAAGCCGAAGGCAATTCTCGTCGTGTCGGGCCATTGGGAAGAGCGGGGCTTCACCATTTCATCGGGCGCCAAGCCTGGAATGGTCTACGATTATTACGGCTTTCCGGACTACCTCTATCACATCGCCTACAATGCGCCCGGTTCGCCGGAGCTTGCGCAGCGCGTGCAGCAACTGCTTCGCGCCGAGGGCATCGAAGCAGCGCTCGATCCGACGCGCGGCTTCGATCACGGCACGTTCAGCATCATGAAGCCGCTCTATCCCGAAGAGGATATTCCCGTCGTCCAGCTATCACTGGATGCGGGCTATGACCCGGAGCAGCATCTCAAGGTCGGCCGGGCGCTCGCGCCTCTGCGCGACGAAGGCGTGCTGATCATCGGCAGCGGTCTGAGCTATCACAATCTGCCGGCCATGCGCGGCACCAGCGGACACGAACCTTCGCGCCGCTTTGATGCCTGGCTGCAGGAAACGCTGGTTCATTCGCCGTCCGACAAGCGCACCGAACGGCTCGTCGCCTGGGAGCAGGCGCCCGCCGCCCGTGCAGCACATCCGCAGGAAGACCATCTCATTCCGCTGATGGTCGTGGTCGGCGCTGCCGAGGACGAACCTGGTACCACCACCTATCATCAAAAAGACTTCGCTGGCGGGCTCACCGCATCGAGCTTCCGTTTCGGTCTGGCACCCTCGGCGATCTCATCAAACGGAGACCCGAAATGACCAGCGAAACTTTCAAGCCTACCGTCTATCTCAAGGAAAACTGCCCCTTCTCTTTCAAGGTGCGCCTGTTTCTGCTGGAATCGGGATTGGCTTCGGAGGTCGAAAGCCGCGACTTCACTCCCGGCAGCGCGCAGGAAGATGCAATCCGCGCAGAACTTCAGCCGCATCTCGACAAGGTGAGCTTTCCCTCCGCTCAGCTTGAGCCAGGGCGCTATGTCACCGAATCCGACGACATTGTTGCGTTTCTCGCCAGCAAAGCGGGCCGGGATTCGAAGACCATGCCTGTCTATCGAAACTATGTCGACGGCGCTTTCGCCATGGCGATGAAGCTCTGGAAAGAAAACCAGGAACTCAAACAGGCCGCCTCCGCCGCCTGACCACTTATCCCATATATCGGAGAAATCTATGCTCGATACATCCATCTGGACGCCGCGCGTCCTTGCAGTCCTGCGCATTATCACCGCCCTGCTGTTCCTGGAACATGCAACGATGAAGTTCCTGCAGTTCCCGGCCGCGATTCCGGGCGTGCCCTATCCGCTGCCGACCATCATGCTGGTTGCCGGTGCGATCGAAGTCGTCACGTCGCTGATGATGCTCGCCGGATTTTATACCCGTGTCGCTGCCTTCATCGCGTCTGGCGAAATGGCGGCCGCTTATTTCATGGCGCATGCATCGCAGGGCTTCTGGCCGGCGCTGAATTTCGGTGAACCGGCAATCCTGTTCTGCTTCATCTTCCTTTATCTCTCGCTTGCCGGTGGTGGCGCCTGGACGCTCGATAACACACGCCGCACCGCGGCAGCGTAGGCGCCAAATATCCGCAGATCCTTTGGTTCAGTTGCCAATCATCCGCCCCGATCGGGGCGGATGGGCATCAAAAAGTCTGGAGACATGCAATGAAAGCCGCACTTCTCAAAGCCTATGGTGATGTCGATCAGTTCGAAATCGGCGATATTCCGACGCCGGTGCCCGGACCCGGCGAAGTCCTGATCAAGCTTGAGGCATCCGCCGTCAATCCATTCGATCTCATTCTCCGCCAAGGCTATATGGCCCAGTTCATACCGCTGCCGCTGCCGGCCGTCTTGGGCGGCGATGGCGCCGGCATCATTTCGCTCCTCGGCGAGGGCGTAACCGGTTTTAAGGTGGGTGACCGGGTTGTCGCCGATTTCCCGCCGAACGGCAAAGGCGCTCACGCCGAATTCGGCGTGGTCCCGGCCACATCGGTCGCCAAGCTGCCCGAAATTCTGAGCTTCGAGCAGGGGGCGGGCCTGGTCAAGGCAGGGCTGACAGGTCGGCAAACGGTCGACGCTCTCGGTGTCAAGGCCGGTGATCGTGTGCTGATCTCCGGCGGGCTCGGTTCCGTGGGCCGTGCAGCCATCCAGTATCTCAAGCAGATCGGCGCCAAACCGGTGGCGGGCGTTCGGCCCGAACGGCTGGACGAAGCGCGCACGCTTGCCGGTGAAGCGCTGGATATCACGGTGCCGGCAGCCAGCCCCGACTTCGATTACGCGATCAGCGCTGCGAATGCGGTGGCGGGCAATCTCATCGGGCATGTCCGGGACGGCGGCAAGATCGCCAGCATCGTTCAAGTTCCCGAGGGCGCGAATGCCGGCAACCGCGTGACGATCCAGGAACTCTACCATCGCACCGACGCCGCCACGCTGGACGCTGTGCTGAGGGATGCCGCTCAGGGAGAGCTGGTCATTCCGATTTCCAGCACCTTCGCCTTGTCGGAGATCGGCAAGGCGCAGAACGCGCTTGCTGCGGGCGCCCAGGGTAAGGTCGTGCTGAAGCACTGACAACAGGGCTCCGGCTCGCGCATATCACAGCACAAGCCCACTCTGTACGGCTTGTGCTGTTGCGTTTCAGCTTGTCGATGTGGTGGACATCGCGCGGTCACGTGGTTGATCGCTGGATTTGCCGTCTCGAAGTGACGATCCCGATTGCGTCGGCGGACTTCATGCGCCATTTGCTCATCCGGAGGACTTTTCCGGCGGAGACCATGCGTGGCGGACATAGAGGAACGTGAACATTGGATCGAGAGCTCGGGTGGAAGGCTCTTTGCCAAATCATGGACGCCGTGCGATCTGACGTCGACATGCCCCTTGATCCTGCTTCATGATTCACTCGGCTCGGTCGCCCTCTGGAGGGATTTCCCAAAACGTCTTGCGGATACTGTCGGTCGTCGCGTTATTGCCTATGATCGGCTTGGATTTGGCCGGTCTGATGTTCGCTCTGACACGCTGAAGAAGGATTTCATTCGAGCCGAGGCCGAGCAGTCACTACCGCTTGTCTGCCAAGCCCTGTCGGTGTCGGACTTTGTCGTTTGCGGTCACAGCGTCGGCGGTGGCATGGCCGTGGAGATCGGGGCGGCGTTTCCGGAGCGGTGTCAGGGCGTCATCACGATCGCCGCCCAGGCCTTCGTCGACGAGCGAATATGCGATGGCATCAGGATCGCCCGGCAGGAATTCGCCACCGGCGACAACATGGCGCGCCTGGCCCGATACCATGGCGACAAGGCCGAATGGGTTCTGAGGGCCTGGATCGAAACCTGGCTGGCTCCGAGTTTTGCCGACTGGAGTTTGGATTCAGCGCTGCAAAAGCTTCAATGCCCGCTCTTCGCCATTCACGGAGAACGAGACGAGTATGGCTCGGTCGCTCATGCTCTGAGAATTGCCGAGCGAGGGCGGGGGCGTTGTGAAATCCTGCCGAATGTCGGGCACACCCCTCATCGAGAATGCCCGGATCTGCTTGCTGAGGAAATACAAAACTGGCTCTCTCAATTGGGCTAGCAGAGCTTCCAGTCGCGACTAAAACTGGAAGCGATAGGCGAAGTTGCGCGGGAATTGGGTTTCGCTGTGTTGGGTCTTGCAAAAATGCATGATCCCATGTCGGATTGTTCGGGCTCCGAGCGTCCTGGGTTCGTCCACACCATCAACAACTGGGATTATGACCATGCCAAGCACCATACGCCTGCACCGTGTCCTGACTGCCAGCCCTGAAAAGGTCTATCGCGCCTTCACCGAGGCCGATGCGCTCGCCAAGTGGCTGCCGCCCAACGGCTTTACCTGCACCGTGCATCATCTGGAAGCTGTCGTCGGCGGCACGCACAGAATGTCGTTCCGCAATTTCACCACCGGCGACAGTCACTCTTTCGGCGGCAACTATCTCGAGTTGGTTCCCGGCGAGCGCCTGCGCTACACCGACACATTCGATGACGCCAACCTTCCGGGTGAAATGGAGGTCACGATCACGCTCACCAAGGTTTCCTGCGGCACCGAACTCAACATCGTCCAGGCCGGCGTGCCGGACGTCATACCAGCGGAGAGCTGCTATCTCGGCTGGCAGGAGTCGCTCCGGAACCTGGCGAAGCTTGTCGAGCCTGAGATCAATCAATAGCCCTCCACCTTGGAGGCGAGCGTGGCGAGACCGGGCAACACTGAGAGCGCCACGCCTGAATCTGAGATTGGTTACTTTATTATCCGGCCGCTAATCGCGGCTCTGCAGCCAGCTGACGATGTGGGTTGCGAAGGGTCGTTCCACATGCACCCGGAGCCGCCCGGCAGCCCTCCAATAGACGAAGGCTTGCGTGCCGGCGAACATCGTCGCTGCGCTGGGACCGCCGTTGCGCGGATCGATCTGCACGGCTTCGCTGATCACGTCATCGAGATCGTCTCCCGAAAGCTCGAAGGCGTGATACATCGCCGAGACATCCGTCATGGCATAGCCGCGGGGATGCCACCCGGCGGCAACCAGTTCACTATCGGGATTCACCGCGAGAATGCGATCGCGAGCCAAGCGGAGAACCACGCGCTCATCCGTTGCCATGCCGAATGCCCCGATGCTTTCGCCGAACGGATCGAGGTTGCCGGAGACGAGATATTGCCGCAGGCCCGGGACGCTGGTCAAAGCAAGCCCGGTCGAGAACTCGATCGACGGCTTCCAATCCGGCGTCCGTGGCCAATGTTGGGAGAGATCAAGCATTGAGGCGCGCTCCTTCCGGATCGAAGGCACAGGGTTGGACAATTTTGGCCTTGCGGATTTCGCCCATGTGCCGGATGTCGATCACCTCGCCATGGCGGCTGATGCCGCGTTCGATCAGGCCCAGCGCAATCGGCCGCTTGAGATTGGGACTGGCGTAACTGGAGGTCACGTAGCCGATCGAGCGGTGTTTGCCACCGTCAAGCTCCACGCCGTGCGCGCCGGCCACCAGCATCGGTCCGCCATCGGCGACCTCCAGTCCAACGAACTGCTGCCGGTTTTCCCGCCGCGCTTCGTCCATCATCAGCGAACGCCTGCCGAGGAATTCCACCTTCTTGTTCTTGAGCGGGCCGTCGAGGCCGAGATCGGCTGGGCGGGTCAATCCGTCCGTGTCCTTGCCGACGATCACATAACCCTTCTCCGCCCTGAGCAGCAGAAGCGCTTCGGATCCGAGCAATGAGGCGTTGAAGTCGCGGCCCACAGTCCTGAGATGCCGCCACAGGCCTTCCGCCTTGTCCGACCGGATGGAGATTTCATAGGAGCGGTCACCGGTGAAGCTGACGCGGGCAACGCGGACGGGGTCGTCGCGGAACGATCCATGCGCGATCGACATATGCGGCAGCGTGGCATCGTCCAGCGGAATCCCGAGATCCGCTGATGATACCAAGTCCCGAGATTTTGGGCCGGCGACGGTCAGCGTTGCGTAATTCGTCGTCGCATTGTGGACAAAAACCTTGGTGCGGTCGAACCGATCCTGCCGCCAGTCTTCCAGCATCGAATAGACGCCGGCCACATGCGAGGACGAGCACGACACGACGAAATGATCGTCCGCCAGCCGCACCAGCACGCCGTCGTCGTAGACGACGCCGCTTTCGGTGAGGATGAAGCAATAGCGGCATTTGCCCGGCTTCAAGGTCGACACGGTGTTGTAGAAAATGAAATCAAGGAATTCGGCCGCCTGCGCTCCGATAACCTCGATCTTGCCGAGTGTCGAGCCGTCGAACAGAGCGACGGACTGACGTGCCTCGAGCGCCTCGCGGGCCATTTCCTCGTCGACGCCGCCCTTGCCGTAAAAGGCCGGCCGCAGCCAGCCGCCATATTCCTGGAAAGTCGCACCGTCGTCGCGATGGACGTTTTCCAAGGGCAGGCGCCGTATGGGGTTGAAGAGAATGCCCGAACGGCGGCCGGCGAAGCTCGCGATCGGAACCGGCGTGAAGGGCGGACGATAGGTGGTCGTGCCGACTTCGGGGATCGACCGGCCGGTGATCGTCGCCATCAGCGCCAGACCGTTAAGGTTGGAGGTCTTGCCCTGATCGGTCGCCATGCCGAGCGTGGTGTAGCGCTTGAGATGCTCGACCGAAGTGAAGTTTTCACGGGCGGCGAGTTCGACATCCTTGGCGGTGACGTCGTTCTGATAGTCGATCCAGACGCGACCCTTCTGGCCGGGCGTTGGCCAGGCGGCGGAAATGGTGTAGCTGCTTGTCGCACCGGTCGTGTCGGCGTGAATGTCCGGCAGCGGAAGCTTTCCGTTCGCCGCGCCGACGACCGAGACATTCTCCGCCAGCATTCCCGGCACGAATGTCTGCAGTGCGTCGCTGAAATCGAGCTTGCCCTTGGCCTGGCTGTGCAGATGCACGGTGGGCGTCCAGCCGCCGGACACCAAGACGGCGTCAGCCGGGAGCTGCGTGCCGTCATCGAGCACGACGCCTGTCACTTCAAGCTTACCAATGGCCTCGACCACGCGCCGGCCGGCAAGCAAGGTGACGCTCCCGGCAGCCCCGCCTGCATCCCTGCGATTGTCAATCACGGTGACCTTGGCGCCTGCCGCAGCCATGGCAGCGGCGACTTCCATTGCGGAGGAATTGTTGGTGGCGACGACGATTTGCTTGCCGACGAGGACGGCATGGTGACGCAGGAAGGCGAGGCCTGCATCCGCCGACATGATGCCCGGCAGGTCGTTGTTGGCGAAGGAGAGCGGCCGCTCAATCGCGCCGGTCGCCAGCACGATGCGCTTTGCCCGCACCCGCCAGAGCGTATCGCGCGTTCCGTCGCTGTGCCGCTGGTTGAGGCCGACCATCAGATGATCATAGATGCCGAATGCCGTCGTGCCGGTGAGAACAGTCGCTCCGGTTTCGCGAATGCGCGCAACGGTCTGTACGACCCAGTCGATCGCCGGCAAGCCGTTTATCTTCGCATCCTGATCCCGATGCCTGAGCGCGCCGCCGGCCTGCCAATGCTCGTCGACGACGATGACCGTTTCGCCATTGAGAGCAGCAGCCAGCGCCGCAGATAGCCCGGCCGGACCCATGCCGACCACAAGCACATCGACATGCGCGTTGCGTTGCGCCGCACGTTTCGGCGACGTCCATTTCTCGTCCAGCCGGCCGAGCCCTGCCATCTCGCGGATGCGGTGTTCGTAGCGGCTCCAGTCGGGGAACATGAAGGTCTTGTAGTAGAATGCCGCCGGGATGAAGCGTGAAAAGCGGTCAAAGTAGGCGAAGCGATCGCTACGCGCGCTTGGATCGTTGTTGGCGCTGCGGATCTTCAAGCCATCGACGAGGTCGACCACGGTCGCACGGTCGTTGGCCGAGCCGGAGACCGGGCCGGAAATGTCGATCAGCGCATTCGGCTCCTCGGAGCCAAAACCCCAAAGGCCGCGCGGACGGTGATATTTGAAGCTGCGGCCGACGAGCTTGATATTGTTGGCAAGCAGCGCCGAGGCGACCGTGTCGCCGGCAAAGCCCTGCACCGCCTGGCCGTCGAAGGTGAAGGTGAGAGGTTTCGAGCGGTCGATGTTGCCGCCGGTCGGGAGGCGATAGGCGGTCATGGGGTGCCTCCGGTTTTAGCAATGTTAGTTCTCAAAAAGCGGAGGTACCGTTGTTGAGGCTTTTCACCCCTCACCAACTTCGGCCAAGGGTTCACTGCGTTCACCCGGCCTTCGTATCCTCTCCCGCAAGGGGCGAGGAAAAACCTGTGGCACCGCCTTGCCCTAAGCGAGGCCGGCGATCGTGGCACCCTGCCTCTCCCCTTGCGGGAGAGGATAGCAAGTCCGCGCGAGACGAAGTCGAGGGCTTGGATGCGCTTGGTGAGGGGTGAATGCTCGTGAACGACTGACAAGCTACTAGCCTGCATCAAACCCCTCCTTCCGGCAGTAGCGCCATGGATGAAGCGACCTTGTGGGTCACGGTGTCGCGCGTCATGGAAAAGACTTCCATGCAGGTCAGGTGCTTCCAGACTTCCTTCGTCTCGCCCTTGGGATTGTTGTGGGCGAAGAGATAGCCGGACCAGGTCTCGGCGGTCACATCCATAAAGCCCTCGGGGCGGAGATTGCCGAGATCGCCAGCAAAATGGAATTCGGTTTCGGGCCGCAAGCCGCAGAAGGGGCAGGGGAATTGTTGCATCTCTTGCTCCTCAGTGCGGGATGCCGGAGCCGGCGGCTTCGTCGATCAGCCGGCCGGTGCGGAAGCGGTCGAGGTCGAACGCCTTCGACAGGTCATGGTGTTTACCGGTGGCCAGCAGATGCGCCAGCATCACGCCTCCGGCGGGGATGGCCTTGAAGCCGCCCGTGCCCCAGCCGCAGCTGAGATAGAGCCCCTTGAGCGGGCTTTCGCCGAAGATTGGC
Organism: Rhizobium sp. P2_G9; assembly: GCF_056403475.1. Taxonomy (NCBI): domain Bacteria; kingdom Pseudomonadati; phylum Pseudomonadota; class Alphaproteobacteria; order Hyphomicrobiales; family Rhizobiaceae; genus Rhizobium; species Rhizobium sp. P2_G9. Next base: position 67,434 of record NZ_JBFUFK010000003.1, read on the forward strand.
GAGGAATCGGGCGTCACGTCGCAGACGCCGCCCCATTGGCGCATCAGCTTCAGCTGGCCGAGCGACGGGAACATTTCCAAGAGACCCGAGAGAACGACCTCCAACTGCGGAAGGTTGCCGCGTTGGGCATAGGACGGCGTACGGTCGATGCCGCCACCGATGACGAATTCGCCCTTGGCCGATTGATTGACGTATGTGCCCGTTGCGGGTGCCAGCACCGTGCAGCCGAGGGCGGGCTTGACCGGCTCGGAGACGCAGGCCTGCAGCGTGTRGGAAATGATCGGCAGGCGGAAACCAGCCTTGGCAGCCATCTGCGACGTATGGCCGGCGACCGCAAGGCCGACACGGTCGGAGCGGATCTGGCCTTTCGAGGTCACCACGCCTTTGCAACGGCCATTCTCGAGGATGAAGTCAAGGACTTCGCAATTCTGGATGATGTCGACGCCCAGGCGATCGGCCGCACGTGCGTAACCCCAGGCAATGGCGTCGTGCCGGGCCGAACCCGCGCGTCCCTGCCAGACGCCACCCCAGACCTGGAAGCGGGCGCTCGGCGACAGATCGTAAAGCGGCACCAGCTTTTTGATCTCGTCGACACCGACCAGCGACGCGTCGGTGCCGTTGATCTGCATGGCGTTGACCAGGCGGGCGGCGATTTCCATCTCGCCCTTGGAATGGACCATGGTCAGCACGCCGTGCTGTGAGAACATGATGTTATAGTTGAGTTCCTTCGACAGGCCCTCGTAGAGCTTCATCGAATATTCGTAGAGTTCGGCGCTCTCGGGATAAAAGTAGTTCGACCGGATCGTGGTGGTGTTGCGGCCGGTATTGCCGCCGYCGAGCCAGCCTTTTTCGATGATGGCGATGTTGGTGATGCCGTGCATCTTGGCGAGATAATAGGCGGTCGCCAGGCCGTGCCCGCCGCCGCCGATGATGATCGCATCATAGGAGGATTTAGGCTCCGGCGAGCGCCAGGCTTTTTCCCAGCCCTTTTGTTTGTTGAGGCCTTCCTTGAGAAGGGAGAAGGCGGAGTAGTGGCGGGTCATTCTATGCCCTCAACACCTTGCCTTGGGGATCATAGGGCGACGGCTCGATGATGCGGCAGGCGCGTTCGTCACCGACGATATGCGTCTTGAGCTCCATGCCCGGCACAGCAAATTCGCGGTCGACCAGCGCCATGGCGATCGACTTGCCGATCGTATAGCCATAGCCGCCCGAGGTCACATACCCGACCAGCTTGCCGTCCTTCCAGATCGGTTCGTAGCCGGAGGCATCGGCGTCGACAGCGTCGACCTCGATCGTCACCTGCAATTGCTTGGCCGACTGCGTTTCCTTTTCCGCCACGGCCGCCTGCTTGCCGATGAAATCGGGTTTGTCGAAATCGATGAAGCGGTCGAACAGCGTCATCTGCGGCGTATAGCCTTGCGTGAATTCTCGGTTCCAGATGCCGTAGCTCTTTTCGAGACGCATGGAGAGCGAGGCGCCGAAGCCGACATCTTTCAGGCCGAGATCGGCGCCGGCCTTGAGCAGCGTCTCGCGCACTGTGCGGTGATAGGCGGCCGGGATGTTGATCTCATAGCCCATCTCGCCGGTCACCGACATGCGGCCGACCTTGGCACGCACCAGGCCGATATCGACCTCCTTGCAGGCAAGAAACTTGAAATTGGCGTTGGAGATATCGTCTTCCGCCGCCCGCTGCAGCACGTCGCGCGAGCGCGGACCGCAGAGCGAGAAGCCGACCCAGGCGTCAGAGAGGTCGGTGACCGATACGCCTTCCATCGCGAACTTCTCGAACCAGCGCATATGCCATTCGCGCAGATAGTAGGAGCCCATGATCCACCAGGTGCCGTCACCCCAGTTGAAGATGGTGAGGTCGCCCTTGAGCTTGCCGTTCGGCGCCAGCATCGGCGCGAGCACAGAGCGGCCGGGCTTTGGCAGCTTGCAGGCAAAGACGCGATCGAGCCATTCGAACGCCTTCGGACCTTTCACTTCATAGCGGGAATAGCCCGAGATATCGATAAGCCCCGCCTTCTCGCGGGTGTGCAGCACTTCGCGGCCGACGATATCGAAGGCGGTCGAGCGGCGCAGCGTGTGGTTCTCGACATAGTCCTTCGGCGCATAATAGAGCGGCACTTCCAGACCCCAGGAGACGCCCCAGCGGGCGCCGGCCTCGGTCATCTGATCGTAGGAAGGTGAAACCTTCAGCGGCCGCCCGGCCGGGAGCTGCTGGTTCGGATAGGTCATCACGAACCGGCGCGAATAGAACTGGCCGGTGGTCTCCTTGATATATTGCCGGTTGGCGGTGTGGGCGCCGTAGCGGGCGATGTCCATGCCGAAAATGTCGTCTTCCGGCTCGCCGTGGATCATCCATTCGGCCAAGGCCTTGCCGACGCCGCCGCCCTGCATGAAGCCGGCCATGACGCCGCAGGCGACCCAGTAGTTCGGCACGCCACGCACCGGACCGACCAGAGGATTGCCATCCGGCGTGAAGGTAAACGCGCCGTTGACCCAGCGACGGATGCCGGCGGTTTCGAGCACCGGATAGCGCTCGTAGGATAGCGTCAGCTCATGCTCGATGCGTTCCGGGTCTTCCTGGATCAGGTCGAAGCCGTAATCCCAGGGCGCGCCGTCCATGTTCCAGTGGCGATGCTCGAGCTCGTAGATGCCGAGCAGGATGCCCTTCTGCTCCTGGCGCAGATAGGAGAAGCCATCGAGGTCAACCATGGTCGGCAGCTCGCGCTTGAGTGCGCCGACTTCCGGGATCGCTTCAGTGACGAAATACATGTGTTCGAGCGGTGAAACCGGCAGTTCCAGTCCAGCCATGCGGCCGACCTGCTTGGCCCAGAGGCCGCCGGCATTGACGACATGCTCGGCATTGACGGTGCCCTGCTCGGTGACCACATCCCAGGACTGATCCGGCCGCTGCTTGAGATCGATGACCCGGTTCTTCTCGACGACTTGTGCGCCGCGCATGCGGGCGGCCTTGGCATAGGCGTGAACGACGGCGGAAGGATCGATATGGCCCTCGCGCTCGGCATAGAGGCCGCCGATGATACCGTCCGGCTTGACGATCGGGCAGCGCTCGAGGATTTCGTCCAGCTCGATTAGACGCACGTCATCGATGCCGGTCGACTGGAAGACACGATAAGAGGCTTTCAGCGCGTCCCAGCGGTCGGGATTGCAGGCATAGGAAATGCCGCCGGTCGTGTGCATGCCGATATTGACGCCCGATTCTTTCTCGACCTCAGAAAGCAGATCGATCGTATAGGCGTGCAGCGTCGCGACGTTCGGGTTGGAGTTCAGCGCATGGAAGCCGCCGGCCGCGTGCCAGCTCGAGCCGGAGGTCAGCACGTTGCGCTCGATCAGCAGCGTGTCGTTCCAGCCGAATTTGGCAAGATGATAAAGCGTCGCCGCTCCGACCACACCGCCACCAATGACCACGACCTTATAATGACTTTTCATCGGAAACCCCTGCATCCCTTTCGCGGGCTATTTGTATAGACATAATCCGTTTGGCGCCAGCGCAAATCGCGACATTTCAGTACATCAAATGTGCGAAAAATGGATCGTCGGCAAGCTGCGGCGCGGCAAAGTCGGAGCGGTCCGTGTCGTCCCTAGCTTTCGGCCTCGGCACCGCCTGCGGCAGTCCCGTGCGCGATATATTCCTCCAGGACGGCGTCGATCTCGTCGGCACGCTCTATCGGCTTGTGGTCGGCGACCGTTCGCTTCCAGATTTCGTTGGCGCGTCGCGTCGCGTCCTTGGCGCCGGCCTCGGCCCAGTTGCCGAAATTCGAGAGGTCGGCGACCAGGGGCTGGTAGAACGCGGTTCTGTAGCGGTCCATGGTGTGCTGGGTGGAGAAGAAGTGGCCTCCCGGCTGGACATCCGCGATTGCGTCATATCCGATCTCGTCGATGCTTCCCGAGGTGGGCACGAAGAGTTCGGCGAATGTCTGCAGGGCCTCCAGGTCGGTTATCAGCTTCTCGTAGGACACGGACAGGCCGCCCTCGAGCCAGCCTGCAGCATGGATGCAGATGGTCGCTCCCGCTAGCACCGAGCCCCAGAGTGCAAACTGTGTCTCATGCGCCGCCTGGCTGTCGTTGGTGTTTGAAGCCGAGCCGCCGCCCGAGCGCCACGGCAAGCCGACATGCCGGGCAAGCTGTCCTGCACCGAGCGTTGCCTTGACATGCTCCGGTGTGCCGAAGGCGGGCGCGCCGGACTTCATGTCGACATTGGACGAAAAGCTTCCGTAGACGACAGGCGCGCCCCGGTTGACGATTTGCGACAGCGTGATGCCCGCGAGCGCTTCGGCATGCTGAAGCGCCAGGGCGCCTGCGACGCTGATCGGCGCCATCGCGCCCGCTAGGCAGAAAGGCGTGATGATCGAGATCTGCCCAAATCGCGCGAAGTCGATAATGCCCCTTGCCATCGGGATGTCGAGCTGCCGCGGGGAATTGGTATTGATGACGGTGTAGCTGTGGGGTGTGGCCATGAACGCGGCGTCGTCGACGCCGCGCGCCAGCTTCAACATCTCGAACGATTGCTCCACCTGCCGCGTTCCGCGCGCATAGACGAACGGAAACTTGTCCGATTTCGTCAGCTGGACACGGGCGACAGCGTAATGCCTGAAACGGACGTCGACGTCCTGGGCTTCGACATAGGGACCTTGGGCATGCAGCACATCGAAACTCTGGACGATCTTCGTCAGATTTTCGAAATCGGCCAATGTGCCTGCGCGCCGTCCCCTGTCGATGTCGGTGACATTGGGCGCTCCGCAACCGGCAAGAAACATCATCGTGCCAAGCTCGAAAATTTGATCTCTTTCCGGCGCGCCAGCCTTGGCCTGGAAGCTCTTCGGGGCCGCGGCGAGGGCGCTTTCGACAATGTCGCGCCCGATGCGAACCATCTGCGTGCTCTCGTCGACGAGTGCGCCGGCGGCCGCATAGCGAGCACGGGCGTCCGGCAGGAGCACCTTGATGCCCAGGTTCTCGATCACCCTGAGCGCGGTCTCATGGATATTGGCGATCTCGTCGTCCGAGAAGATTGTTTGAGGAGCAAAGGTGTTCCTCAGCCTATTGTAGTTCGTATGACGCTCCGCGGACGATGAGCTGGAAGCCCCTCTCCGTCTGTCTCTCCTCGCAGTCCTGGCGCTGTCGTCCATCGGAGCCTCCTCTTATTGACTTGACGCCTGCTTAACATTTTCTGTACAATGATGTCTATAGAAAATTTCGCTGCTGGCGGCTGGGAGGCGTCCATGATTCCGGCCGCAGTCAGCGTTCGGTGGGAACCGCGTTGCAAAACGATCTGCGATACGGGACATTGGTCCGGCGGACGAATCCGGCAAAACACGAGCGACAAGAGACCAGCATGGTGACACCGGTGGTACCGACGACGAAGCAGGCCAATGAGGAGGTCGATGAAAACGCGGCTGGCGGTAAATCAACCAAGGCGGATTGGCTGAGCCTCGCCATAGAGGCGCTGGTGAACGAGGGAATCGACCAGGTCAAGGTGCAGGTCATGGCAAAGAAGCTCGGTGTTTCCCGGTCGAGTTTCTATTGGTTCTTCGACAGTATCCAGGACCTGCAGGACCAGCTTCTGTCCCATTGGCTTGAGCGCAATACGGGTCCGATCATCGAGCGAACCATGCGGCCCGCTGCCACGGTCACGAAGGCGATCTGCAACGTCTTCGAATGCTGGGTTGACCCCAAGCTTTTCGATCCCAACCTGGACATCGCGGTGAGGTTCTGGGGCCGCCGTGACCCCAAGGTTCGTTCCATCGTTGGGCAGGCAGACGACCAGCGCGTGGAAGCCTTGTCCAAGATGTTCAAGCGCTATGGATACGAAGACGAGGATGCCTTCATCCGCGCGCGAATCCTGTATTTCACCCAGATCGGTCACTATACGCTCGAAGTGCAGGAAACGCAGGCAATCCGCCTTACGCATGTCAGGTCCTACCTGCGCGGTTTCTCAGGCGTGGAGCCCGAGGCCGAAGAGATCGAAAGACTTGAGAAGTTCGTGCATCTTTACGGCAAATGAGGTCGGCAGCCGACTGGCTGCCGTGTCGTCGCAGTCAAAAATCGCCCGATTTCTATACACTTCTGTCTATTTATCCGTGCGCAATGCAGCCAGCTGCGGCAGCTCGATCGAGTGACGGACGGCTGCTTTCGTCATTCGCCGGCAAATGCCTGTGCGAGCGGATGGGCGGGATCGCAAAGACCTTCTATGACATCGAAATGATGACGCCCGGGATCGGCGACAAGCCGGGCATTCTGGCCCTTCCGACCCCAGGCTTCGACGAGCAGTGCCGATTGCCTGAGAAATTCGGGGCGCTCGCGGGCGCCGACCCAGGCAATCACTTCGGAAATGGGCCTTGGGGTTCTGAGGGCGGCGCTTTCGGCAACGGCTTCCTCCGCGTCGAGACCGAGCTGCTCGTTCATCGAATGCAGCTGCAGCGGACGAAGATCATGCAGTCCGCTGATGCTCACGACGCGTTCCACCCGGTTCGCGATTGAGCTTGGCAAAGGGCTGTCGTCGCAGATCATGCGGCTGACCAGATGTCCACCGGCGGAATGCCCCGCCAAGCGAACCGGCCCGTCGACGAGCTCGGCGGCGCGTGTCACCGCCGTGCCGACGGCACGCGTCATCTGGTGTATCCTCGCGCCTGGCGCAAGCGGATAGCTCGGCATGGCGACAGCCCAGCCCAGTGCGAGCGCGCCGCCCGCCAGATGCGACCAGCTCGATTTGTCGAAATCCAGCCAGTAGCCCCCGTGCACGAACACGGCCAGGCCTCTGGGGACACTGGCAGGGCGAAAGAGATCGAAACGCTCACGCGGGCCATCGCCATATGCAATGTCCAGTTCGCACGAGGCCTGCTTTCGAAAAGTGTCAGCCAGTGCAGTCCACCTTTCCGGAAACGCCATGCCGCCCGCGATATAGGCGGCGTTGGCAAAAGCGTCTTCCCAGTCGATTCCGTGGATTTCCGTCATCTCGTCACTCCAATCCGAGGGCAAGTCGTGATGCGTCGGCATCACGCCGTTGGCAAGAGGGCTGTGCCGTGGCGCGAAGCTGATTTCCCGCAAGCAAAGCATCAGGCTCCTCCATCCGCCAGATAGTTTAAACCTATAAATTTCAAACCTACATATTTCAAGCTTGAAATAGTTTCGACGCTCGAATATTATCGGCCGCAGATCAACCGCTACGCCTTCGGTCCGCGTGCGCCCATGTTTTCGCGCGTGCCGCCATGAGCGAGCGATGAGCCTTGGAAACCGGGCGCATGATCCGCGCCTTTGTTCCGATGGAGGAAAGCCATGAAAGCCCGACCGCAGATCGAACACAGTTCGATACCCCTCTCCAAGAAGAGGCTGAAGCTGTGGCTACGGCTGCTGAAGGCGACCCGCTATGTCGAGGACGAACTTCGGAGGCGCTTGCGTAACGATGTTTCTTCGACGCTGCCCAGATTCGACGTGATGTCGGCGCTTGCGCGGTCGCCGCAAGGCCTCAGGATGAACGAAATCTCGAAAATGCTGCGCGTCTCCAACGGCAATGTCACCGGCATCGTCGACAAGCTTGCGGAAGAGGGCCTGGTGCTGCGCGTCACGCCGCCCAATGACCGGCGGGCGCTGATCGTCCGCCTGACGACCAAGGGCCAGGAGGAGTTCGTCCGCAACGCCGCGGCGCACGAGGCCTGGATAGACGAGATTTTTGCCCGCCTGAACGAGGACGACGTCGATGGCATGATCCTGCGGCTCGACCATCTGACCGACAAGCTCGAGGAGCGTGAGGAAGCCTTAGGCGCGACCGAGGACTGATCGGCGGCAGCGCATAAGGCGAGGTGTTCAAGGTTTGCGACCACCGCCATGGGCGGCTCGGTTCAATTAAGAGGAGGGTAATGGGATGTTAAAACCATCGGCGCACGAGGATATCTTTGCCCGGGAAAACCTGCCGCTGCCAGAGAGCTGGCCGGATCTTCTGCTGGACGGCTACGACTATCCCGACAGGCTCAATGTGGGCGTCGAACTGACCGATGCCATGGTCGCGCGCGGTTTTGGCGACCACACCGCCTTGATCGGGCAAGGTCGCCGGCGCACCTACAAGGAATTGGCGGACTGGACCAACCGCCTGGCGAATGCGCTGGTCGAGGATTTCGGCGTCAGGCCCGGCAACAGGGTGATGATCCGCTCGGCAAACAATCCGGCCATGGTCGCCTGCTGGCTCGCAGCGACCAAGGCCGGCGCCGTCGTCGTCAACACCATGCCGATGCTGCGTGCGGGCGAACTGGCCAAATATGTCGACAAGGCTGAGATCAGCCATGCGCTCTGCGATACGCGCCTGCTCGATGAACTGCAAACCTGCGCCAAGACCAGCGCCTACCTGAAGACGGTGGTCGGTTTCGACGGCACCTGGAACCACGACGCCGAACTCGACCGACTGGCGCTGGAAAAACCCGTCACCTTCCACGCTGTGCCGACGTCTCAGGACGATGTCGCGCTGATCGGCTTCACCTCTGGGTCCACCGGCGACCCGAAGGCCACCATGCACTTCCATCGGGATCTGCTCATCATTGCGGACGGATATGCGCGAGAAGTGCTTGGTGTCACTTCCGATGATGTGTTTGTCGGTTCGCCACCGCTGGCATTCACCTTCGGCCTGGGCGGTCTGGCCGTGTTTCCGCTGCGTTTCGGCGCCGCGGCGACTCTTCTCGAAACTGCTTCGCCGCCGAACATGGTCGACATCATCCAGAAATATCACGCCACTGTCTGCTTCACCGCCCCGACCGCCTATCGGGCAATGATGCGCGCTATGGATGGTGGTGCAGACCTCTCCTCCCTGCGAGCTGCGGTCTCGGCCGGCGAAACGCTTCCGGGTCCGATTTATGACGAATGGATGGCCAAGACCGGAAAGCCGATGCTCGACGGCATCGGCTCGACCGAATTGCTGCACATCTTCATCACCAACCGGTTCGACGACCATAAGCCCGCATGCACCGGCAAGCCCGTAGGCGGATACGAGGTGAAGGTCCTCGGCGCGGATGGCGAGGAAGCGCCTGCCGGCACGCCCGGCCGCCTCGCCGTGCGCGGCCCGACAGGCTGCCGGTATCTGCGGGGAGAAAGGCAGGGCGAATATGTCCAGAATGGTTGGAACATCACCGGCGACACATTCATCCGCGACGAGCAGGGCTATTTCCATTTCGCCGCCCGCAACGACGACATGATCATCTCGGCGGGCTACAATATCGCAGGACCGGAAGTCGAGGCGGCGTTGCTGTCGCACAGGAGCGTCGCGGAATGCGCCGTGACCGGTGCGCCTGACGAGGAGCGCGGTCATATCGTCAAGGCGCATGTCGTGTTGAAGCCCGGCTTCGCGCCCGGCCCGGAGCTCGCCAAGGATATTCAGGACCACGTCAAGGCGACGATCGCGCCCTACAAATATCCCCGAGCGCTGGTTTTCGTCGACGCGCTGCCCAAGACGGAAACAGGGAAAATTCAGCGCTTCAAGCTCAGGAGCAACTGATGTCCAACCAACCCTATAATCCCGCCGCCGAAGGGGCGAAGATGAAATTCGCCGACGCCATGTCCTATGGCGACTATCTGCATCTCGATGGCATTCTCAGCCAGCAGCATCCGCTGAGCACTGCGCATGACGAACTGCTGTTCATCATCCAGCATCAAACCAGCGAACTCTGGATGAAGCTTGCCATCCATGAACTCAGCGGCGCACGCAAGGCCCTCAAGGCTGGCGAGATTCCGGCGATGTTCAAGATGCTGGCGCGGGTTTCGAGAATATTCGAGCAGTTGAACAGCGCGTGGGACGTGCTCAGAACCATGACGCCGGCGGATTATACGAAATTCCGCGAGGCACTCGGTCCATCGTCCGGCTTCCAGTCCTACCAGTACCGGATGATCGAATACGTGCTCGGAAACCGCAATCCCAACATGCTGGGACCGCACCAGCATGTGCCCGAGGTCCACAAGGCACTGTCCGAAGAACTGGATCGGCCGAGTTTTTACGACGAAGTCATCGCCCATCTCTACCGGGAACTCGAAGGTTCGGACAAGGGTGCGCCGCCGCCGCAACTGCGCTCGCCGCATGCGCCTGTCGCCGAGGTGCAGGCCCGCTGGAAGATCGTCTACGAGAATGTCGAGCGCTATTGGCCCCTCTACGAACTGGCAGAAAAACTTGTTGATCTCGAGGATTATTTCCGTCGCTGGCGGTTCAATCATGTGACCACGGTGGAACGGATCATCGGCTTCAAACGAGGAACCGGTGGCACCGCGGGCGTTCAATATCTGCAGAAAATGTTGAGCGTCGAACTATTTCCCGAACTTTGGCGACTGCGTGGAGAGCTATGAGCGTGAGCAAGAACCAACTTCCGAAGAAAGAGCTTTTCGAACTGCCGGAAGGCGTGATTTATCTCGACGGCAATTCCCTCGGGCCGTTGCCGAACGGCGCGGTCGATCGTGCCAGCAAGACGATAACGCAGGAATGGGGCGCCCAGCTGATCCGGGCGTGGAATTCCGCCGGATGGATATCGCTGCCGCAGCGCGTCGGCGACAGGATCGGCCGGTTGATCGGAGCGCCCGCAGGCACGGTCGCCACTGGCGACACGCTGTCCATCAAGGTCTACCAGGCACTGGCGGCGGCGCTGAAAATGCGGCTGGATAGAAAAGTCATCCTGTCGGACAACGGAAACTTTCCGTCCGACCTCTACATGGTCCAGGGATTGATTGACACAATCGGCGGAGGCTACCAGCTCCGGACGCCAGCGCCGGAAGATGTCGCCGACGCGATCGACGAGACGGTCGCCGTGGTCCTCCTCACCCAGGTCGATTACCGTTCCGGTCGGGTTCACGACATGGCGGAAATTACACGCAAGGCGCATCAAGCTGGCGCCGTGATGATCTGGGACCTGGCGCACAGCGCCGGCGCTTTGCCGGTCGACATGCAGGGCTCCAACGCCGAGTTCGCCGTCGGCTGCACCTATAAGTATCTGAATGGTGGTCCTGGTGCTCCGGCTTTCATCTATGTGCGACCCGACGTTATTTCCGACGTCCGGCCCGCCCTCGCTGGCTGGATGGGGCATGAAGCGCCGTTCGCGATGGAACTCGGCTATCGTCCGGCAATGTCGACGGAACGGCTCCGGGTCGGCACGCCGCCGATCATCCAGCTTTCCGTACTCGATGTTGCGCTGGATGTCTGGGAGGGTGTCGACATGCGAGACATCCGCGATGCGTCGATCGAGCTCTCCGAGCTCTTCATCGCCGAGGTGGAGGCGCGATGCCCGCAATTGACGCTCGCTTCGCCGCGCGACCCTGAGCGGCGGGGCTCCCAAGTGTCGTTTTCGTTCGACAATGGCTACGCGGCAATGCAGGCGCTCATCGATCGCGGCGTCATCGGCGATTTCCGTGCGCCCGATATCATGAGATTCGGCTTCACCCCGCTTTATCTCGACAAGGACGATGTCCGGAAAGCCGCGGCCATCGTGGAGGACGTCATCTCCAGCGGGATATGGCGTGCGCCGAAATACAATGTCAGGTCCAGAGTGACCTGAGCCGGCAATGGCGCGTGCCGGTCGAGGCGCTTGGCTCTGACAAGCGTCTCGTCAATTGAGCGTCTATTCAGCCGGCGCTGCGACGGCATGATCGGTCGCTTCCTCCTCCGCATGCTTCATCTTCGGCTTGAAGATCTTCCAGGTGATGACGAAGAGCATCGGGATGAAGAAGATGCCGAGCAGGGTCGAGGCGATCGTGCCGCCCATGACGCCGATGCCGATCGAGTTCTGCGCTTTGGAACCGGGGCCGGAGGCGATCGCCAGCGGCAGGACGCCGAGTATGAAGGCAAACGAGGTCATCAGGATCGGCCGCAGGCGCTGGCGGGCCGCTTCGACGGTCGCCTGCAACAGCGGCTCGTCGTTACGAATCTTTTCGACGGCGAACTCGATGATCAGGATGGCGTTCTTGGCGGCAAGGCCGATCGTGGTCAGYAGGCCGACCTTGAAATAGATGTCGTTTTCCTGCCCGAACAGGGTCGCGGCCGTCAGCGCGCCGAGCACGCCGATCGGAACAGACAAAAGCACGGCGAACGGGATCGACCAGCTTTCGTAGAGGGCTGCGAGCGCCAGGAAGACGACCAGAACCGAGAGTGCATAGAGTTGGCCGGACGAAGCGCCGGACGCCACTTCCTGCTTCGACAGACCGGTCCAGGCAATGTGGTAGCTCGGCGGCAATTTGCCGACGATGTCGGCGATTTCCGTCATCGATTCACCGGAACTGACATCATTGGCAGCACCCTGGATCTGCACGGCGGGATAGCCGTCATAGCGGTCGAGCTTGGGTGAGCCGACGCGCCATTTGCCGGTGGCGAAAGCGGAGAAAGGCACCATTTCACCATTGGAATTGCGCACCAACCACTTGTCCAGGTCTTCGGGCTGCATGCGCGAATTCGTGTCGCCCTGGATATAGACCGGCTTGATGCGGCCATTGTGATTGAAGTCGTTGATGTAGCTCGAACCCCATGCGCTCGACAACGTCGTATCGATGTCGGAGAGGCTGAGATTCATCGAGCTCGCCTTGTCCTGGTCGATATCAATTGAATATTCCGGCGCATCGTCGAGACCGTTCGGCCGCACGCTGGAAAGCTTGCTATCCTGCCCAGCCTCTTTGACCACCTGGTTGCGAGCGGCCATCAGTTTCAGGTGGCCGAGATTGGCCGTGTCCTGCAGGTAGAATTCAAAGCCCGACGAGGTGCCGAAGCCGGGGATCGCCGGCGGCGCGACGATCAGGACCTGACCGTCCTTGATGGTGCGGAAGAAATTGCCCATGGCGCGCTTGGCGATCGATTGCGCATCCGATCCGGGCGCCGTTCGCTGTTCAAAATCCTTGAGCGCGATGAAGCCGATGGCGACATTCTGGCCTTGACCGGTGAAGTTGAAGCCGACGCTGCCGAAGACGCCGTCGACATTCTTCTTCTCCTTGGTCAGGAAGTAATTGATCACCTGGTTCAGCGCCTTGGTCGTGCGCGTCGCAGTGGCGCCGGCCGGCAGGTTGACGGCGACGAGCAGGCGGCCCTGGTCTTCCTGCGGCAGGAAGGAGGTGGGCAGGCGGACAAACAGGAAGCCTGCGGCGACAGCGACCAGCACGAACAGGATCGAGAAGCGGAAGGCGCGATGGACGACGACATCGGTCGTCCGGCCATAGCCGTTGGTCGCGCCGCCGATAATCTTGTTGAAGATACCGTAGATGCCCTTCTTTTCGCCGTGAGGGACTTTCTTCAGCAGAGTGGCGCAGAGCGCTGGCGTGAAGGTCAGGGCGACCAGCACCGAGAGCAGCATGGCCGAAACGATGGTCACCGAGAACTGGCGGTAGATGATGCCGACGGAGCCGGGGAAGAAGGCCATCGGCACGAACACCGCCGACAGCACGGTGGCAATGCCGATCAGCGCGCCGCTGATCTGCTGCATCGACTTGATCGTCGCCTGGCGTGGACTGAGTTTTTCCTCGCTCATCAGGCGTTCGACATTCTCGACCACGACGATGGCGTCGTCGACCAACAGGCCGATGGCCAGCACCATGGCGAACATGGTCAGCGTGTTGATCGTATAGCCGAATACGGCGAGCACGCCGAATGTGCCGAGCAGCACCACAGGCACGGCCAGTGTCGGGATCAAGGTCACGCGCAGGTTCTGCAGAAAGACGAACATGACGACGAAGACCAGCGCAATGGCTTCGATCAGCGTCTTCGCCACATCCTCAAGCGACAGCCTGACAAAGGGCGTCGTGTCGAAGGGATAGTGGATTTCGACATTCGGCGGCAAGCTGGTCTTCAGTGCGTCGAGCGTCGAGACGACATCGGCCGCGGTGGTCAGCGCATTGGCATTGCCAGCCAGCTGAATGCCGAGGCCGGCGGAATAGTGGCCGTTATAGACGCCCGACGTGTTGTAGTTGGCGGCGCCGACCTCGATCCGCGCCACGTCGCGCAACCGCACGATCGAGCCGTCCTGCTCGCTCTTGACGATGATATTGCCGAACTGTTCCGGCGTCTGCAGCTGGCTGCGTGCCGTCACCGTGGCGTTGAGCTGCTGGCTTGGCGACTGCGGCAAAGCACCGAGCTGGCCGGCGGAGACCTGCACGTTCTGCGCCGTGACGGCCTTGGTGACGTCGCTGACCATCAGCTGGTATTTTTCCAGCTTCTGCGGATCGACCCAGATGCGCATCGCATAGCTGGAGCCGAAGATCTGCGTGTCGCCCACGCCCTCGATGCGGCGGATGGGATCGTTGACGTCGCTGTCGATGAGATCGGCGAGGTCGACGGGCTTGAGTTTGTCGTCGGTCGAGACGAAGGCGACGACCATGAAGAAGCCGGTGCCGGCCTTGGTCACCGTCAAGCCTTGCGATTGCACGGCTTGCGGCAGCTGGCTGGTGATCAGCTGTACCTTGTTCTGTACCTGCACCTGGGCGACGTCGGGATTGGCGTCGGAGGTGAAGATGACGTTGACCGTCGCCTGGCCCGTGGCGGTCGACGATGAGGTCATGTAGTCCATATAGTCGATGCCGGTCAGGCCTTCCTCGATGATCTTGGTCACCGAGTTTTCGACCGTTGCGGCGTCGGCGCCGGGATAGGTGGCGACGATCTTGATCGTTGTTGGCGCGACCTGTGGATATTGCGAGATCGGCAGCGTGCGAATGGCGAGCAGGCCGGCCATCATGATGATGATGGCGATGACCCAGGCGAAAACCGGACGATCGACGAAGAACTTGGACATATCAGCGCTCCGAGACCTGGACTTTCTGCTCGGCGGTCGAGGACTTCGTGTTCGCCTTGGCCTCGATCGGCGTGATCTCGCCGGTCTTGTCGTTTATGGCGACCTCGGTGGCCTTCACCGGCTTGCCGACATCGGCATGGGCGCCGCCCTCGACGATCAGCTGGTCGCCATCCTTGATGCCGTCGGTGACGACCCAGTTGGTGCCGTTGCTGCGGTCGATGGTCAGCGTCCGCTGCGCCACCTTGCCGTCGCTGGCGACGACCTTGGCGACAGCTGAGCCGTCCGCCGTGCGGTCGACGGCGCGCTGCGGCACCAGGTAGCTGTTCCTGATCGTGCCTTCTTCGATTTTGGCGCGCACATACATGCCCGGCAGCAGCAGATGTTCAGGATTGGGGAAGACCGCACGGACAATGACAGTGCCGGAGGTTTCGCTGATCGACGCCTCGGAGAATTGCAGTTTGCCGGTATGCGGATAGGCGGAGCCATCTTCGAGCGTCAGGTCCACGACGGGTTCCTTGACCGGCGTCAGGCTGCCATTGCTCGTCGCGCGGCGGAACTCCAGGAGCTTTTCGCTCGGCTCGGTTACCTCGACATAGATCGGGTCGAGCTGGCGGATAGTGGTCAGCGCCGTCGTCTGCTCGGCGGTGACGAGCGCGCCGATATTGACGGCGGAGCGGTCGATGCGGCCGTCGATCGGCGCCGTGATCTTCGTGCGGTCGAGATTGATCTTCGCCGTCAGGATGGCGGCATTGGCCGCGGCGATATCGGCATTGGCCTGGTCGAGCGCCAGGAGTGCGTCGTCGTAATCCTGGATGCTGCCGGCATGCTGGTCGGCGAGCTTCTTCAGGCGGTCGGTCTTGACCTCGGCATTCTCCTGCGCAGCCTTGGCGCGGGCCAGTGTCGCAACCGCACTCTGATAGGCGGCGTCATAGGTTGCCGGATCGATTTCGTAGAGCAGGTCGCCCTTCTTGATATCCGTGCCTTCCGTATAGACCCGGTCCTTGATCAGGCCGCTGACCTGCGGCCGGATTTCCGCCGTGTTGACCGCGACCGTCCGTCCGGCGAGGTCGGAAGAAATCGGCACGGACTTGCGTTCCAGCGAGATGACGCTGACCGACGGCGGCCCTTTCGGGGCATTGCTGGCTGCCTTCTGGTTGTCGTTGCAGCCAGCCAGAAGCACGGCCAGTGCGATCAGTGCCAATTTCACTCTCATAATGCTCGTCCGTCATCTGATAGGGACATGCACCGACGCAGCGAAGCGCGTCGCTGTTGCAGTGCACAAGGACATTAGCGGCGGCCTGTCGCAGAATTGTGCCAGCGGGGACGCGAATTGTATCAAAGTGTCGCAAGACTGGTCGGCCGGCCGTTTGCGCTTACACTTTAATACATTTTTTCAAGTGATTGTATCTGCAGCAATCTGTAGAAGTATACCGGGAGGTTCAATTGGGTATCATGCAGGTGGCTCAGCATATTGCGATCGTCGACGACAACCGGGATATCCGGGATCTGGTCGCGCAATATCTCTCCCAGCACGATTATCGTGTCACGGCGCTCGACGGCGGCCCGGCCTTGAAGCGATTGGTCGAGAAAACCCCGCCCGACCTCATCGTCCTCGACATCATGATGCCTGGCGAAGATGGATTGAGCATCTGCCGCGAGCTGCGCAAGTCTTCCGCCATTCCAGTTATCTTTCTGACCGCGATGACCGAGGATACGGATCGCATCATCGGACTGGAGCTCGGTGCGGATGATTATCTCGTCAAGCCTTTCAATCCGCGCGAACTCCTGGCGCGCATCCGTGCCGTCCTGCGCCGTGGCGGCTTTGCTGCGGCGGCGCAAGTGCCGCCTGTCGTTACCGCCAAGGTGGTGCGTTTCGATCAATGGCAGCTCGACATGGGTCGGCAGGAACTGCAGGGACCGGATGGAGTCGACGTTCCCCTCAGCACGGCTGAGTTCCGGCTGCTCAAGGTGCTGATCGAAAACCCAATGATCGTGCTCAGCCGCGAAAAGCTGCTCGACCTGACGATCGGCCGCAATGCCGATCCCTTCGACCGCAGCATCGACAACCAGGTGAGCCGCCTGCGCAAGAAGATCGAGCCCGATCCAAAAAGCCCATCGATCATCAAGACCCATTGGGGCGGCGGCTATAGCCTGACGACGATTGTCGAGGTGGTCCGATGAGGTGGGTTGCCGCCAGCCTGACCAGGCAGTTCATTTTCCTTCTGCTGTTTGCGCTCATTCTCGGCCAGACCGTACCGTTTGCGATCTCCTGGAACGAACGCAAGGCGGCGCTGCGCGAGGCGGCGCAATCGGAGTTCATCACCCGGACATCGGCTATCGCCCAGCTTTCGGATCATTCGCTGCCATCCGCCCGGGCGGAAATCCTCAATGCGAGCGGCACGGTGTTCACCCGTTTCTGGACCTCGACCGAAAGCCCGATGGACACGGAGGCCTGGGCCAAGCATGGTTTCGCGGAACTCAGGCGGCCGCTCTCCCGCATGCGCGGCCCAAACGGTGCTGACGAGGGGCATCATCAGGACCTCCTGGCGGCCCTCGACCAGCAGGATACCAGTGATTTCCGCTGGCAGCCGCTGCATTCCGAACTCTGGGAGGAGCCCGCCAAGGCGCAATTCTTCATGTTCGCGGATGCCGACGGCATGGCCATGACCACGCCGCTCAAGGATGGGACATGGCTGAACGCCATCAATTTCAAACCGCTGAAGGCCGGCATCTGGCGGCCGGAGGCGATCCTGTCGACGGCGGTGACCGCGCTTCTCCTGTGCCTGATCGCCTTCTTCGTTGCCCGCCTGATCGCGCGGCCGCTGAAGCAGCTTGCTTCGTCGGCGGAGGCGATGGGCCGGGGCGAGGTGATTCCGATCCTCGCCGAGAAGGGGCCGATCGAAATTCGCCAATTGAGCGAAGCCTTCGATCTCATGCAGCAGCGGCTGACACGGTTCGTCGAGGACCGCACCCGGATGCTCGCGGCGATCGGCCATGACCTCAGGACGCCGCTGACGACGCTGAGATTGCGGGCCGAATTCGTTCCTGACGAAGAGGCGCGCACCCGGCTGATCAGCACGATCGATGAAATGGAGAAGATGACCGAGGCGACGCTGGATTTTGCCAAGGGCGATGCGACCTCGGAAGCAACCAGGGTCGTCGACCTCAATGCATTGGTGGGCAGCCTTTGTGACGATCTGGCAGAACTCGGCAACGACGTTGCTTTCGAGGATGGCACAAAGACCACCTACCGATGCCGCCCCGACGGCCTGAAGCGGGCAATCCGCAATCTCATCGAGAATGCCCTGCGCTACGGCGGCAGGACGAGCGTCCGCATTGAGAGGGGCGCTGCCAACCTCGCCGTCGTCATCGAGGACGACGGGCCGGGAATCCCCGAAGGCGAGCGCGAGAAGGTATTCTCGCCGTTTTACCGGCTCGAAGCGTCGCGCAATTCCGAAACCGGCGGCGCAGGCCTGGGCCTGTCGATCGCCCGAACCATCGTTCGCCAGCATGGCGGCGAGATCATTCTTGCGGCAAACAGTCCAGGCTTGAAAGCGACGATTGCGCTGCCGATTAGCTGAAATGCATATCGAGTGATGGTCCTTGAGACCGGGCCTCTGTCGATTGTTTTCCCGGCGATCTTCCTCCGGCATCCACTGCAACCCACACTGCAGTGCTTGACCATACGCTCCTTTGCCATTTCAATGGCAACCAAGAACCAGTCTCCTCACGCCGCAGGGAGTTCGTTTCCTCGTGAATTTCGTGTTTTTCTCTCCGCATTTTCCCGCCAACAGCACCGAATTCTGCGACCGCCTCCAGCAGGCGGGCGCCACTGTCCTGGGTATCGGCGATGCCCCCTACGACCGGCTCGGCCCGAGGCTGGAGGGCGTGCTCACTGAATACTATCGCATTGCCGACATGGAGAATGCCGACCAGGTTCTGCGCGCCATGGGCCATTTCATTCATCGCTGGGGCCGTATCGATCGTTTCGAGTCGCTGAACGAGCACTGGCTGGAGCTGGACGCGGGCACGCGCACCGATTTCAACATCACCGGCATCAAGCGTGATTTCGTCGAGAACCTGAAGCATAAGTCGAAGATGCGCGGTTTCTTCGACAAGGCCGGCGTCGAGACGATCCGGCAGCGCAAATATGTCAATCGGGCCGGTGTCGAGGCGTTCATCGCTGAGGTCGACTATCCGATCGTGATCAAGCCGGACCAGGGCTCGGGCGCCAGCAACACAATGAAAATCACCGGCAGCGACGGGCTCGACGCCTTCGAGAAGACCAAGCGGGCCGGGGTGGGCTATGTCGCCGAGCAATTCATCGACGGCATCATCCTGACCTATGACGGTCTGGTCGACCGCGACGGCCAGGTTGTGTTCGCCGCCAGCCATCGTTTCGAGCAGAGCATCATGGAGGTGGTGAATACCAATTCCCATCTCAATTACTATTGCCTGCCTTTCGTCGATCCCGAAGTCGAGAAAGCGGGGCGCGCCACCGTGAAAGCTTTCGGCCTGCGTGAGAAATTCTTCCACATCGAATTCTTCCAGACCCGGGCGGACAAGCGTATCGTGGCGCTGGAAATCAACATGCGCCCGCCCGGCGCCTGGATGACCGATGCGATCAACTATTCCTATGACATGGACGTCTATCGCGAATGGGCGCAGATGATCGTCAACAACACGGTCGGCGGACCCTTTACCGGGCGCTATTACACTGGCTATGCCAGCCGCAAGAACCATATCCGCTATGCCAACGACCACCAGGCCATTCTCGCTGTTCATGGCGACAAGATCGTGCATTTCGCGCCGATCGAGGATGTGTTCAGCCGGGCGATGGGCAATTTCGCCTACCAGTTCCGCTCGGAGGATTTCGAAGAGGTGAAAGCCATCGTGCGCTTCATCCAGGATGTGGAGCGCTAGATTTTGAAAATCGACTATCATAAGCGCTTCAGCCGCCACCTCGGCCGCGAGATGGAGTTCAAGGTCTATGGTCACGCCGGCCGGCCGGTGCTGGTTTTCCCCACATCCAACGGGCGCTTCTTCCAATATGAAGATTCCGGCTGCATCGGCGTGCTCGCCGACCGCATCGACGCCGGAGAGATCAGGATCTGGACCGCCGACGGCATCGATGGCGAGACCTTCTTCTCCCAGAGCCCCGATCTGCCGGACCGCATCGGCCGGCATGAGGCCTATTTCCGCTATATAGGCGAAGAGCTGCTGCCGGAAATCCTCGATCTCGGCGGGCGCAGGCCCATCCTTACGGGCTGTTCTATGGGCGCTTTTCACGCCAGCAACTTCCAGTTTCGATTTCCCGAGCGGGTGGCCGGCGTCATCGCACTGAGCGGCGTCTATTCCACGCGGCATTTCTTCGGCGCAACGTTGGACGGCCAGGTCTATTTCAACTCGCCGGTGGATTATCTGGCCGGGCTGAACGACGAGGCCCTGCTCGATCGCATTCGATCGCGCCGCCTGTTCTTCTGCTGCGGCCAGGGCGCCTGGGAGGAGCAGATGATCGAGGATACCCGTCACCTCGAGGCCGTGCTGCGGGACAAGCGCATTCCGGCCTGGGTGGATTTTTGGGGCGCCGACGCCAGCCATGATTGGACCTGGTGGCACCGGCAGATCGTCTATTTCTTCGCCAAGTGGCTCGAGGATGACCGGGCGAACCCCCTATAACGTCGGCAACCCGTCCATCCCGCCGGCCTTGCAAGCAGGACGAGGCCGGAATGGCGATGCCTATCCCTTTATCCGGCCTTGACTGCCGTCGGCTCCACCCGCGACACCGCGCGCCGGAAAGCCTGTTCCAGATCGCGGATCAGATCGTCGGGATGTTCGAGCCCGACCGACAGTCGGATCAGTCCGTCGGTCACGCCCGTCTGGCTGCGTGCCTCGATCGGAACGCCGGAATGAGTCGTCGACGCCGGGTGGCAGGCAAGCGATTCCGATCCGCCGAGCGAGACGGCCAGCTTGAAGATCGTGAGGTTGTTGAGGATGCGGAAGGCCAGTGCACGGTCGTCGCGGATGACGAAGGAGAAGGTTGACCCGGCGCCTGAGCACTGGCGCCCATGCACCGACTTTTCCGCCTCCGACATGTCGTGGTCGACGTGCAGTACACTGGCGGGAATAAAGGGGTTTTGCGCCAGCCAGGCCGCAACCTTGCCAGCGGAATCGGCGGCCCGCTCCATTCTGAGTGCCAGGGTTTCCATCGATCTCGACAGCATCCAGCATGAATGCGGATCGAGCTGGAAGCCATAGGCTGACCGAGTCTGCCGCACAGGCGCCAGCAATTGCCGTGAACCGGTGATGCCGCCGGCAACCAGGTCGGAATGGCCGCCTACATATTTGGTCAGGGAGTAGACACAGATATCGACGCCGAAATCCAGCGGCGTCTGGAAGACTGGTCCGAGCATCGTGTTGTCGCAGACGATGATCGGCTTCTGGCCGCTTGCGCGCGACCAATCGTCCACCGTGTGGCGGATCGTCTGGAGATCGATCGTCGCATTGGTCGGATTGGCGGGCGTTTCGAGATAGACCATCTTCACCGGCCCGTGACGCGCGGCCTTTTCCAGCATGTAGACCAGCGACTCGTCCTCGGTGCCGTCGACGAACGGGATGGGCTTGATCCCCCATTGGGTGAAGACCTTGCGGAACAGCGTCTCCGTGCCGCCGTACAGCGGCGTTGAATGTACCAGTGCGTCGCCCGGTCTCAGGTAAGCCAGGGCGACGGCGCTGATCGCTGCCATGCCTGAAGATGTCACCAGCGCCTTTTCGGCATGGTCATAAATCGCCAGGCGATCTTCGACGATTTCCAGGTTCGGATGGTTGAAGCGTGAATAGACGAGCCCTCCGGCGCCCATGCCTTCGGGGGCAGGCTTGCGGCCCGCCACCACATCGAAGAATTCCGCGCCTTCCTCGGCGCTGGAAAAGGCGAATGTCGAGGTCAGGAAGACCGGCGGTTTGACGGCACCTTCGGACAGGGAGGGATCATAGCCGAACGCGGTCATCTGGGTGGACGGATGCAGCGGATGGCCGTCGATATGTGTCCGACGAAAGTTCTTTGCCACGGTAACCTCCTGCTTTTGGGTTTGTCGGTGATTATCTGCGCCGGCTTTGAAAGAATCCCACTTGTTTTGGCCAAAATGATGAAGCTATTAGTGGATAATGACTATGATAGACGAAACAGACGTCAAAATCCTCCAAGTGTTGAGCCAGGACTCACGGCAAAGCGTCGAGCGGGTGGCGGAGCGGGTGAACAGATCGGCGACCCCGGTGCGGCGGCGCATTCGCCGGCTCGAAGAGGAGGGCGTCATCCGCCGCTATACGCTGGATGTGGACATGAAAGCTTGTGGCTTTGGCCTCCAGCTCTATGTTTTCATCAAGCTGCAAAGCCGCGACCGTCCGACCATTGCCGACTTCGAGGATCGCGTTCGCCGGCTGCCGGAGGTGACCAGCTGCAATCTCGTCACCGGAGCCCATGACTATGTGCTGGGAATGCGGATGACCGACATGGATACCTACAACAATTTTCTGCGCACCGTCCTCTCTGAACTGCCCGGCGTCTTCGGCATCGAGACGAGTGTTGTCATCGGACCGGTCAAGGACGAAATCGCATTGCCGTACTGACCGGACGTGATTGCTCTCTGAGGTCCCTGTCACGGCCTTGGCGTGAGGACCCTGATCCGTTAAGCATCGGCAATTGCTTCGCATCACCGGAAAGGCATCATGGCGCCGGACACAATCAGCCGCGACGACGTCGCAGATCTGCTCGGCGACATGGTCGCCATCCCCAGCATCAATCCGGCATTCCGGAAACCCGATCTGCCGACGGAGTGGTTCGGCGAGGCGCGCATAGCGGCCTTTGTCGCCGAATGGCTGCGCAAGGCCGGCATCGAGGGGGCGCTCGAAGAGGTGCTGCCCGGGCGGCCTAATGTGATTGCGCGTATCAGAGGCCAAGCGGGCGCGCCGAGCATGATCTGGGAAGGCCATCTCGACACTGTGCAGGTGGATGGCATGCAGGCACCGTTTACGCCGCGCATCGAAGGCGAGAAGCTCTATGGCCGCGGCGCGGTCGACGACAAGGGATGCCTTGCCATGTTCATGCTGGCGATGCGCGAAGTGCGTCGTCGTGGCTCGCGTTGCGACCTCACATTCGTCGCCGCAATCGACGAAGAGGTGACGTTCAAGGGCGTCCAGCATCACATCCGCACAAATGGCCGCTACGATCTCGGCATTGCCGGCGAGCCGACCAGCTTGCAGGTGGTCAGCGCCTGCAAGGGCGTCATCCGCTTCGTCATCGAAGTGCAGGGGAAGAACGCCCATTCGGCGCGGCCGGAAGAAGGCGTCAATGCCATCCTCGCAGCCGCCGATCTCGTGATCCACCTCAAGCAATACATGGCCTCGACGGAGAGCGAACACCCGCTACTCGGCCGGCGGACGCTGACCTGCACGTTGATGCAGGCCGGCGAGGGCGCCAACAGCGTCCCCTCGCAAGCGCACCTGACGTTCGATTTTCGTACCTTGCCGGACCAGACGGGCGAGGATGCCTGGAACGAGATCGCTGCGGTGGTCGCGGCATTTTCCGACGCACGCAGTGACGGCGCCCGGTTCATCATGCATCCGTCGTTCATCGATTCGGTTTCGATGGAGGTGCCGCACGACACGCGGATCGTGCGCGAACTCGCCGCGATCGTCGGCGAGGCCGGTTATTCGGACAAGGTGATCGGCGTGCCCTACGGCTCGGATGCCAGCAAGCTCACCCGCGCCGGCACGCCGACGGTGATCTTCGGCCCCGGTCGGATCGAGGAGGCGCATGCTATCAGCGAATATGTCGATATGGACGAGGTCGCTCGTGGGGCCGAAATGCTGGTGGCGCTTGCCGAGCGGCTATAGCTGTGGTGGCGGGGCGCCGGCCTCGACATAGGGCAGGGCGGCTTCGACATGCCGCTTGCCATCGCGCAATGAAAAGCGGCCGTGTCCCGGCAGGAACTGTTCGAAATCCAGTTGGCTCAACCGATGGATCGACGCAAGCGTCTTCGATACGCTGCAATCTTCGATGTCCTGCAAGATCACCTTGCCGCCGGCAAACAAGGCATCGCCCGCCACCAGGCTTCTCTTGCCGCCCTGCTCGACCAGGTAGCAGCAATGGTCGTCGCTATGCCCGGGCGTCTCGTAGAGGGTAACAGTGATTGGGCCGAGCGTCATGGTCTCGCCATCGCCCAGCACCTGGTCGACCTTCGGCGCACGCCACTGATAATCGAGCGGATAGAATTTGCCGCGCACCCGATCGAGGCTGATCAGCCGCTCGTCGCCGGCGGCGAGAATCTCTGCGGTCCTCTGTCCCGAAACCACGGTCAGGCCGGGGAAACGGGCGATCAGGGCTGCGGCGCCGCCCGAATGATCGGCATGGCCATGCGTGAGGAGCAGGGTCTTCAGGCCGGCCGGATCGAGGCCGCCGGCATGCATCGCCTCGGCCAATGCATCGACGTCGCGGCCGGCGCCGGCGTCGAAAATGTGGTGCGCGCGGCCATCTGTGAACAGGAAGACGTTGCAGTCGAGCGCATCGCTGAGATCGAAGCCGCTGGCGCCGCTGAGCACGAGATGCAGCGTCTCGGTGATCTTCATCCGTCCTGACCGCTATTGTAATGCAACTGGCTTGCAGCCCGCTTGAGACTGTCGAGATAGGATTGCCGGTGCTTGAGGCCGTCATCGCGGGGTGCCACGAGGCAGAGCGTCGCGATTGCCTTGCCATCCATGTCCCTGACCGGCACGGCGAAGCAGTGAGTGAAGCTGTCGACGATGCTGTTGAAGGTGAATTCACCGGCCTCGGTGGCGCCGCGTACCTCGGCGATGAATTTTTCCGGCTCGAGCCATTCGCCGTTCGGCAGGTGGAAGTCGTCCTTGGGGATGAAATCGAGGATTTCGGCGTCACTCATATGGCCGACGAGCAGGCGCCCCGAGGCTGTCCACGGGATCGGCACCGGTCGGCCGACATCGGCGGAGATGCGGAAGGGACGCGCACCCTCGCGCATCCGCATGACCGCATATTTGTTGCCGTCAAGCATGCAGAACTGCGACGTTTCCCGCGTCTCGGCGGCGAGATGCTCGAGAATGCGGTCGCATTCGCGCATGAAGTCGAAATGGTTCTCATAGGCAGCACCTAGAAAATAAAGCTTGCGGCCAAGATAGATGCGGCCCTCGCCGCCGGCATATTCGACGATGCCGTTGCGCAGCAGCAGGTTGACAAGCTCATAGACCGAGGAGCGCGGCGCGCCGATCTGGGCGGCGATCTCGTTCGGCTTGGCCGGTCCCTGCCTCAGCCGCAGGAATTCCAGGATTTCGAAAGCCCGGTCCAAGCCGCGCGCCCGTTTCGAAATCGCCTCATCGTTCACCGCATCCATTTCATCGTCCTTCAAGCCGGTATTCCCGGTGTTTTGGCGCAGCTTAAAAATATTGGCAACAGGCTTGCCAGCGCCTCGATTTTGCATGATAGTCCGCTTGTCCAATATTGTGATCAAACGTCCAATATATTGGACATAGAGCAAATCAACGCGCTGATCAAGTCGGCGAAATCAAAAATGGGGAACGAAACGATGAAAATGGAGATCGGAAAATTTCTTTCGAGCCGCCGCGCCCTTATGGCCGGCGTCGGCATGCTGGCGCTCGCCGTCACCGGCGTCGCCGACCAGGCCGCAGCGGCGGCGAAATGCATCAAGGGCGACCGCAAGGCGCCGTACACAGTCGGCTGGGCCAATATCTATTCCGTGCCCACCTGGATGAAGCAGACCGAAGGCACGATCACCGCCGAAGTCGATGAACTGAAGAAGGCCGGCCTCGTCAAGGATTTGAAGATCACCGATGCGCAGGGCAATGCCCAGACGCAGATCCAGCAGATCCAATCGATGATCGATGCCAATCTCGACGCCATCATCATCGAGGCCGGTTCGTCGACGGCGCTCAACCGCGTGGTCGCCGACGCCTGCGCCAAGGGCATCGCCGTCGTCAATTTCGACAGTCTCGTCGACACCAATGAACTGACCGCCAAGATCAACACTGACTCCAACGAATGGGGCACTGCGGCGGCCAAGTGGCTGGTCGAGCAACTGCACGGCAAGGGCAAGATCATCATCATGAACGGCCCGGCCGGCATTTCGGTCAGCGACGACCGCCGCAAGGGCGCGCAGCCGGTACTTGATGCCAACAAGGGCCTGCAGATCATCACCGAGACCAATACCGAATACAATGTCGCCCCGGCCCAAGAAGCGATGACCAACCTGCTGTTCGCCAATCCTGAGATCGACGGCGTGCTGTCGCTTGGCGGCGCGCTCTCGGCCGGCTCGATCATGGCTTTCGATCGCCAGGGCCGTACTCAAGTGCCGATCACCGGTGAAAATGCCCGTCAGTTCCTCGAACTCTGGAAACAGAAGGGCATCAAGAGCTGGGCGACGATGCAGCCGAACTGGCTCGGCGCGCTCTCGGTCTACACCGCCGTTCAGGCGCTGCAGGGCAAGAATGTTCCCGCCTTCGTGAAAGTGCCGCTGCCGGTGATCGATAATTCGAACATCGACAGCTACCTCGCCCGCGCCGACAAGTTCCCGGCCGACGGCTATATCTATTCGGACTATGACAAGGCGCTGTTCGACAAGCTGCTGGCGCAGTAAGTTCGACCAAGCAGACTTTCGTTGGCAAGCCAACGATTCATCCGCTTAGTCCTTTGTTTTGTCGCAGGTTCTTGTCGGAAAACCGTGGAACACTTTTCCGGAACCTGCTCGGTCCGAATGATGAAGGTACCATGATGAGCGTTCGTCTGCCCGTGGTGGAAGCCCGTGCCGTGTCCAAGGGCTTCTTCGGCAATCCCGTGCTCAAGGGTGTGAGCATCAGCCTTGTGCCCGGCAGGATCCATGCTCTGCTGGGCGAGAACGGCGCGGGCAAATCGACGCTCATCAATCTCATCTCCGGCGCCTTGCTGCCGGATGGCGGCGAGGTGCTGATCGACGGCAAGCCGGCCGGCCGCTATGACCCCAAGGCGGCGCGCGCGGCCGGCATCGCCGTCGTGCAGCAGGAGCTCAGCCTGGCGGCCGAATTGTCGATCGCCGAAAATATCGGCCTCGGCGCCTATCCGCGGCGCCTCGGCCTCATCGATTACAGGGTTTTGCGCGATCGCGCCGCCGAGGCCTGCGCATTGGTCGGTCTGACCGAGCCGCTGGATATGCCGGTCGGCGATCTGGCGCTCGGCCGGCGGCAGATGGTAGAGATCGCCAAGGCGCTCTATCGCAAGCCGCGCGTGCTGATCCTCGACGAACCCACCTCGTCGCTGTCGGCGCATGAGGCCGGTGTGCTTTCCAGCCTTGTCCGCGACCTTGCCGCCAAGGGGACGGCCATTCTCTACATCTCTCATCGGCTGGACGAGGTCCGGTCGCTCTGCGGGCATGTGACGATCCTGAAGGACGGTGTGGTGACGGCAGACCAAAGCCTCGCCGGCATCGATGGGCAAAGCCTGGTGCGGTTGATGGTCGGGCGCGACCCAGGCGATCTGTTTCCGCCGCACCAACCGCGCCAGCGCGGCGAGCGGCGGATCGAGATCAGCGGCTTTGCCGCAGGCATTGTTCGCGATGTGGATTTTTCCGCCTTCGCCGGCGAGATCGTCGGCATCGGCGGCCTTGTCGGGCAGGGGCAGGAGGATTTCCTGCTCGGCCTCTACGGCGCCATTCCCGCCTCCGCCCAGCGGGCCGAGATCAGCGGTTGTGCGGGTCTCGCGACCTCGGTCGGATCGGCCAATGCGCTGGGGCTTGCCTATGTGCCGGCCGATCGCAAGAAGGAAGGCCTGGTGCTCACCCATTCCATTGCTTCCAATCTGCTGCTGCCGTCGCTGGGGCAGAACATGAAGAACGGTCTGCGCGACCGCCCGGCGGAAGAGAGTCTGGTCGGCAGCCTGGCACAGCGTCTCAGCATCAAGGGGGATACGAGCCGCGCCGTGCAGGCGCTGTCGGGCGGCAATCAGCAGAAGGTGGCTTTGGCCAAGTGGCTGCCCAAAGCGCCATCGATCCTGCTGCTCAACGATCCGACCCGCGGCGTCGATATCGAGACGAAGCGGGAAATCTACCTGATGCTGCAGGGTTTTGCAGCCGAGGGCAAGCTGGTCATCCTCTTGAGTTCGGACACGCCGGAGCTGGTGCATCTCTGCGACCGGGTGCTGGTGTTCAGTGAGGGACGAGTTGTTCGTAGCCTGGAACGCGGCGCCACCAGCGAGGAAGCAATCGTCGGCGCAGCCATGGGCCTCGCCCGGAGCGAAGCAGCATGATCAGTGTATCGGGCAATCTCTATCTCGCCGTCCAGGGGCGCCGCAATCGCGGACTGCCGGGACTCTATATCGTCGTCACAGCTCTGGTCGTGCTCTATGTCTTCCTCTCGCCGGGCATTCTGAGCGTCGAGGGCTTTTCAAAGTTCAGCCAGAATTGGTTCCCACTGGCGCTCGTGACCCTGGCGCAGGCGCTGTTGATGCTGAATGGCGGCATTTCGCTGGCGATCGGGCCGATGGTCAGCCTCGGCGCCGTGATCGCTGCGACGACCATGGGCGGACCGCTCGGCACGCCTGGCGGCATCGTCGCCGCGGCCCTTTCCGGGCTGATCCTCGGAGCGTTGATGGGGACTGTCGTCGCCTATCTTCGGCTGCCGGCGATCATCGTCACTCTTGCGAGCTCGTTCATCATCACCGGCATCGCGCTGCTCATCCTCCCACGGCCCGGCGGCTTCATCCCCACCTGGTTCTCCGATCTGCTCGCCGGCAACACGCCCGTCGCCTTCATGCTGCTCGTGCTGGTGCTGATCGCCTGGAAGATTTTTCTGCTGACGCCGACCGGTCTCGGCATCTATGCCGCGGGCGACAATCCGGTCGGCGCCTATCGCTCCGGCGTGACGGTCGACCGGGTGAAGCTGACGGCCTTTGCCATTTCTGGCCTGTTGACGGCGCTGGCCGGCGTGTTCGTCGCCGCGCAGACCGGTTCGGGCGATCCGGTGATCGGCGGCCCCTTCACGCTCAACTCGATTGCCGGCGCGGTGCTCGGCGGTGTTGGCTTCCTCGGCGGCAAGGGAACGATGCGCGGCGCGATCTGCGGCAGCCTGATCCTGTCGCTGATGATCAACGTCATGTTCTTCATGGGTTTTCCGCCGGTGGCGCAATATGTCGCGCAGGGCCTGATCATCGTCGGGGCTGTCGCCATTCCCAATCTCGCAGCACGGTGGAGAAGACGATGAACGCCCTGTCCAGGCTGATGCGCAATCCGCCGCTGCTGACGCTCATCCTTGTCGTGCTGGTCCTGGTGATCGCCAGTTTCAGCCTGCGCGGCTTCGGCTCGTTCGGCCATCTGCGCTATCTGATGGAACTCGCCGCTGTCATCGGCATTGTCGC
This sequence comes from Rhizobium sp. P2_G9, assembly GCF_056403475.1. Taxonomy (NCBI): domain Bacteria; kingdom Pseudomonadati; phylum Pseudomonadota; class Alphaproteobacteria; order Hyphomicrobiales; family Rhizobiaceae; genus Rhizobium; species Rhizobium sp. P2_G9. The sequence goes on from NZ_JBFUFK010000003.1 coordinate 96,594, forward strand.
CGCCGGGCAAACGCTGGTGATCCTGGTGGGCGGCATCGACCTGTCCGCCGGCACGATCATGACGGTGACGGCGATCCTGCTGCCGCTGCTGTCGCCGGGTTTCGATGCCACCGGCCTTGTCGGCATCGCTGTCATTCTCGCGGTCGCCACGCTGATCGGCTTCCTCAACGGTGCGGGTGCGGCTTTCCTCGGCGTGCCGCCGATCATCATGACGCTCGCCATGGCGACCTTCCTGCAGGGACTATTGGTGATCGTTGCCGGCGGCAGTGCTGTGTCGGTCACCAATTCAGCAGTGATCTGGCTCGGGCAGGCGCGTCCATCAGGCATTTCGGCGAGCGTGATCCTCTGGGCGATCGTCTCGGTCGCGGTCATCGTGCTCATCCATCGCATGCCGATCGGCGCCCGTTTCCTGGCGCTCGGCGCCAACCCGCTTGCCGCCCGGCTTTCCGGCATCAGCGTCACCCGGCACACGCTGATCGTCTATGCGCTGTCCGGCTTCTTCGCCGGGATATCCGGGATCCTGATCCTCGGTATGAACCAGCAAGGTTATGTCGGCATTGGCGAGCCCTATGTGCTGACCTCGATCGCTGCGGTCGTGCTCGGCGGCACGTCGATCCTCGGCGGGCGTGGCACTTATGCCGGCACGATACCCGGCGCGATCCTGCTGGTCACGACCACGGCGCTGATCACCGTGGTCAATGCCTCGGCCGGCTGGCGCAGCATCATGTTCGGCACGCTGATCCTGGCGCTGCTGTTGATTTCCGGCCGCGAGGCCCGTTCAAGATGATGGTATCTGCATATGTCTGATCTCTCCCTCTCCTCCACCATGCTCGACGACCGCGTCCGTGGCTTTCCGGCCGGTCATGTGCCGGTTTCGATCGACGATGTCGCCGCCCGGGGCTGGCAGCCCTATGATGGTGCGATGTCGTTGCCGCTGATCTCGCTCGACCGTGATGCCTTTGCAGCCAATATCGCCGCGATGATGCGCTATGTCCGCAGCCACGGACTGGAGATTGCGCCGCATTCAAAGACGCCGATGGTTCCGGCGCTGGCCAAGCAACTGGTCGAGGGCGGCGCCTGGGGCACGACAGTGGCCGATATCCGCCAGGCCTCAGTCATGCTCAAGGCCGGGCAGAAGCGGCTGATCCTCGCCAATGAGGTGGGTGGCGCCTCTGCGGCGAAACGCCTGGCAGCGCTGCTCGCTGGATATCCCGATGCGGAAATCCATATTTTTGTCGACTCCATCGCACTGGCACAGACCCTGCAAGCCGCCTGGCAAGGTCGGCGCGATTTGCCAATGCTGGGTCTTCTGCCGGAACTCGGGGCAGCCCGCGCCGGCAGTCGCACCGTGGAGGCGGCCATGGACATCGTCGATTACGTGCTCCTGCATGAGACGGAACACTTCCGATTGACAGGGATCGCTGCCTATGAAGGGTCTGCGGCGACAGCCGACCCTGCAGAGACGCTGGAGCGTATCGATGGCCTGATGACCAAGACGGTGGAGCTCTATCGGACCGTGCGCCAAAAGGTCGGGTCGGATCGCAAGCTGATCGTCACCGCCGGCGGCTCGGTGTTTTTCGATCGCGTCGTGAGGGCATTGAAGCCGGCGCTTGCCGGCGACGGCAATGCCAGGATCGTCCTGCGCAGTGGCGCGATCTTCTTCCATGACCATGGCACGTATGAACGGGGGCTTGCCGCGCTCGACAGCCGTAAGGGCTTTGATCCCGATGGCTCCGTGGCGAGCGCGGGCACGACGTTCAAGCCGGCGCTACGCGTCTGGGCCGAGGTTCTGTCGCGGCCGGAAACCGGCCTTGCGATCTGCGGCATGGGGCTTCGCGATGTCGCCATGGACCAGGGCTTGCCGCGACCGCTGGCGCTTTACCGCGACGGTGCGCGCAAGATCGATCTGAGCGGCATTGCCGTGACCAAGCTCAACGACCAGCACGCTTTCGTCGATCTCAGTGGGCACGAGGACGTGGAGATCGGCGATGTCATCGAATTCGGCATTTCGCATCCCTGCACCTGCCTGGACCGCCACGCCATTCTTTATGGCCTCGACGCCGACCATCGCGTCACGGCGGCCTATCCCACCCGTTTCGGCTGATCTCAGCACTCCCAGGAAGCAAAGGAAGAACCATGATCGACCGTCACCAGAAGGGCCCGCGCATGAGCCAGGCCGTCGTCCACGCCGGCACCGTCTATATTGCCGGCTTGGTAGCCAACAACCGCAAGGGTTCCATCGAAGAGCAGACGCTGGACGTGTTGGAGAAGATCGGCGCGCTGCTGACAGAAACCGGCACGGACAAGTCGAAGCTACTGTCGGTCAATGTCTTCCTGCCCCATATCACCGATTTCGAGGCGATGAATTCAGTCTATGACAACTGGATCGACAAGGATAATCCGCCGGTCCGCGCTTGCGTCGAAGCCCGGCTCGCCGACCCGGATCTGCGCGTCGAGATGACCGCGGTCGCAGCCGTCTGATCGGAGAGCGCCATGCCGGAGACATTGATCCGCAATGCCCGCATCATCGACGGCACCGGTGCGCCGTGGTATCGCGGCGACCTGGTCGTCTCCGGCAACACGATTTCCCGGATCGGCTATGGTTTGCAGGCCGGTCCAGATGCTGAAGTCGTCGACGCTGCGGAGCGCTATCTGGCGCCGGGCTTCATCGATGCGCATTGCCATGACGACCTGATTTTCCTGCGTGAGCGTGAGCGCCCGGAAAAGGCGTTCCAGGGCGTCACCAGCATCGTCGTCGGCAATTGCTCTTTCTCGCTTTACCCCTCGATACCGTCTTCCGCCAGCATGCTGCGTGAACATTTTTCCGGCCTGCTCGGTGAAACCAGAGACAGCGAAATCTTCGCCGATCTCGACGGCTACAGGCAGGCGCTCGAAGGCGACGGCGTCGCGCTCAATGTCGTCTCGCTCGTCGGCCATGCGGCGCTCAGATTCGCCGCCATGGGCTATGACCGCCGCCCCGCCGACAGCCACGAGATCGAGCACATGTGCAGCTTGCTGGCGGAACAGTTGCAGCAAGGTGCCTGCGGCTTGTCGCTCGGCCTCGTCTATCCGCCGAGCGCCTTCGCCGACGAAGATGAATTGGTTGCCTTGGCGAGGACATGCCAGGCGCATGGCAAGCTTCTGGCCGCCCATGTGCGCAGCTACGAGGCCGGCCTGTTCGACGCGATCGACGAATTCGGCGGCTTGCTGCGTAAATCCGGCACGGCCGGACTGCTGTCGCATCTGCAATCGGCCGGCCAGCCGAATTGGGGCCAGATCCCCGGAGCCATCGAACGGCTGGAGGCGATGCGCGCCGAAGGCATCGATATTTCCTTCGACATGTATCCCTATCCAGCGGGCAGCACCTGGCTGCTGCAACTCCTGCCGCCTGCCGCCATGGATGGGGGGCTCGAAGGGCTCAAGGCGCGGCTCGCCGATCCGAACCAGCTGTCGGACATTCGCAACTGGGTGGAAAATGGCAGCGCCGCTTTTCCAGGCCAGAGCAAGGTGTTTCTCATCGGTTGGGAGAATGTGCGGCTCTCCGCCATTGGCGTCGTGGACCTGAAGCATCTCGAAGGCAGCGACATGCGTGAAGCATCTGCTACACTTGGCATGACGCCTTTCGACCTGATGTTGCGCTTCATCGAAGAAGATTCCGGCCACACCGGCATTATCCTTTTTCAACTCGATGAGGCCGATCTCCACGATGCCTGCTGCAACAGGCTCTATATGGCGGGCTCGGACGGCCTGCCGCGCCCGGGCTCGAAGCCGCATCCGCGTGCCTTCGGCACGTTTCCGCGCATTGCCGGACCGCTCCGGCGCGACAAGAAATGGTTCAGCATCGAGGATGCCGTGCGGCGCATGACCTCGGTGGCGGCGCAACGTTTCCAACTGCATGATCGTGGCCTCATCCGCCCCGGCCTTGCCGCAGATCTCGTGCTGTTCGACGATGCGATCACCGACAATGCCACATTCGCCAATTCCACCGCACTTCCTACAGGCATTTCGCATGTCTGGGTCAATGGCGGTGCAGTGATCAAGAACGGCGCGCAGACCGGCAACCGTCCCGGCAAGCTCATATAGGACTTGAGAAATGCCCGCTCGCGCGGCATAACTTGACTACATCTCTCGTCAAGTTGAGGCATCATGTATCTCGGTCTGGATATCGGCACGTCGGTGATCAAGGCGGCGCTCTTCGACGCCGCCGGCCGCGAATGCGCGGAGGCGGCAGAGCGCATGCAATTGCTGCCGGCGCCGATCGGCTGGTCGGAACTGGATGGCGATGCCGTATGGCAGGTCGCGGTCAGGGTCATCCGCGCGCTGTTTGCGAATTCCGCTTGCCGGCCAGACAATGTGCGCGGCATTGGCGTCACCGGCGTCATGGTCGGCGTCTGGCTGATGGATTCTGCAGGCAGGCTTCTGCGACCACCGGTGCTCTGGAACGACGCGCGGGCGCAGGGTCTGGTCGACACGCTGCTCACGCGTGAGCCGCAACTGTTCTCAAAAGTTTTCACCCATTCCGGCTCCATGATGCAGCTCGGCTGCACTTTGCCGGTCATTGCCTGGCTGAAGCAGAATGAGCCGGAGACACTCGCCCGCGCCAGCCATGTGCTCTGCGCCAAGGACTATATCCGCTATCGTCTGACGGGTCGCATCGCCACGGATGAATCCGAGGCGGCGATGGCGCCGGGCTCGGCGCATACCCGCGATTTCCATCCCGATCAGGCCTCGCTTCTCGGGATCGAGGATTTCACTCATCTGCTGGCTTCCGTTGAGCGTGGTGAGACCTTGGCGGGCGAGGTCACGGCCGAGGCGTCCGCGCTCACCGGCCTGGTCGTCGGCACGTCGGTGGCGATCGGAACCGGTGACACGGGCGCCTGCGTCCTTGGCGCCGGAGCTTACAAGCCCGGCCAGGCGGTGACCGTGCTGGGCACGACCTGCCTCAATGGAGTCCTTTTCGATCACGCGATGTACGAGCCACGCGACCTTGGCCTGCTGTTCATTATTCCCGGCCGGCGTTGGATGAAGACCATGGTCAATGTCGCCGGCACCACCGTGCTCGATTGGTGCCTCAGCGCTCTCTGCCCTGAGATCGCCGGTGGCGAAAGACCATACGAGACGCTGGGTGCATTGGCCGAGACGAGCCGACCGGGCAGCGAAGGCGTGATTTTCGTACCCTATCTCTCAGCCAGCGGCGTCATCGCACCGCGGATCGAGCCGCGCGCCCGTGCCGGCTTCCATGGTCTGGCGCCGCATCACGGCCGCGCGCAACTGGTGCGCTCGATCTATGAGGGCATGGCCTATGCGATCCGCGATTGCTACGAAGCGATCGGTGGCGCCGGCGAGGGAATCCGGCTTTCGGGAGGCGGCGCGCGCAGCCCGTTCTGGGCGCAGATGATTTCCGATGTGACCGGCTACGGGGTGGAAATCCCCGAGGGTACGCAATTCGGTGCCAAAGGGGCGGCACTGTGCTCGGCCGTGGCGATCGGCGATTTCGGCTCGCTCGGTGAGGCCGTCGAGGCGACCTATCGTACGAAGCGTCGGCATGCGCCGAACGCGAAGGCAAAATCAATCTATGACGAGGGATTTGCGCGCTTCACGATCGCCAGTGCTGCGACGCTGGATGTATTGCGCAACGTGGCCGCGATGGAGTGAAGCCGCCTATGGCGTCAGTGCAGCCAGACTGCGGCAGGCAAATGCCAAACTATTGAAGCGACGGTCTGGCGATCATTATCGCCAGACCGGGCTCCAAACGCCACGCGGAATTGATTTGGGTAACGAGCCCGCGTCCATCCGCCATAGGCCATATTGGCCTGCAACTCGCAAGTGTTTTCTGGGTCAGTATATCTAATGATCACAGCGCATGTGTAGAAAAGCTACAGGCTGAGCTGCTCCCCTTATTTGCCATGATTTCCGTTACTTATGAAAATCCCCGAAGCCGACCGTATAGGTCCACTCGCGCGATTCCGGCGTCAGATCGTCCGGCCCCTGGCGCGGAAAGCCGACATTGCGGATCGAGATGTCGAGCGGCACCGGTAGCATCAGAACCCGGGAAAGTTCGATCGGCGCCCCTGTCTGGTCCGTGGCACGGCGGATAGCAATGAAGATCGGGTGGCCGACGGCAATGCCGAGCAATTGTGCGATCTCTGCATCCGCGACGGCCGGAATATATTGGTCCTCGGCCTGCACGACAGTTCTGCCGAACTGGTGGCGTAGCGTCTGATACAGCGATTGCGACAGATGCGAGAGCTCCAACCCTTCGAGGAATTTCAGGTTCAGGCTGGTTTCGACCACCGCCAATGCCCGCCCGTCGGCGGCCACGAGGCGCTTGTGGCGATAGACCTGGTCACCAGGATTGATGCGGAAGAAAGCGCGTTCCTCTTCGGAAGTGGACGCCGGGGCGCTGGCGAGCACGGTGAATTCCGGCTTCAGTCCCTGGCCGATAATGCCCTCGGTGATCGAGGTGATGGCGCGATAGCGTTTCTCGACGCCCTTTCGATTGATGAAAGTGCCCATGCCATGCTGGCGAACCAGCAGGCCCTCCTGCACCAGAATTTCGAGCGCCTGCTGGATGGTTCGCCGGCTAACCTTGAATTCGCCGGCCAGCGGCAATTCACCGTCGATCTTGTCGTCGTAGTAACCGGAAACGATGCGGGCCCGGAGCGTTTCGGCGATCTGGATATAGACCGGTCTATGATCCTTCGCCGCTGCCTGTGTATTCAACCTGGCCCTCACCGGAAAAGCGCTATTCGAATTGCCTTTTATAGAGCGCGGACACCTGTTTGGCCATATTGGCGAGCACCGCGGTCAGAATTTTCTCGCCTTTTTCGGCGGTTGCCGCGGTGGCATCGCCGAGCACCGGGCTTTCGGAGAAGTCCGTCCAGCGATAGGCGACAGTGTTGAAATCCTCGGGAAAGACCGGATAGTTGGCGATCGCCTTCGCCATGTCGACGGCACCGGGCGCAAGATGCAGCATGTAGGAGGTTTCGATCTCGTCGGCATGCATGTACGCTGGATGCGCCTCGGGCTTTTCACGCAGAGCTGCGATTGCGGCGCCAGAGCCGGGATAGAAGAAATTGGCGATGGTGACGCCCTGTTCGCGCATGATGCGCTGCGCGTCGCGGATGGCATTGGCATTGCCGAGATGGCCGTTGATCACCGCAATGACCGATAAGCCTTTGGCCTTCGCCGATTGGGCGATCTCGACGATCGAGCGCGTCACCGTCTCGTTGGAAATACCGAACGAACCGGGCGCGTCGCCGAGCGACCAGACTTGGCCGAAAGGCAGGAGCGGCAGGCGCAAGAGCGGCGTGGCGCCATCGACCACGTGCACCAGTTCCTCGGCCATGCGGCTGGCCAGAATATTGTCAGTGCCGGCCGGCAGGTGGTCGCCATGGCTTTCGACGGCGCCGATCGGCAGGAGCAGCACCGGCTTTTGCGCCAGGGCGGCGATCATGTCGCTGTCGTTGAGCCGGCTTATGTCGGTTCTATCAATGGCCAAGATTGCTCCTCACTGCTTGAAGACGAAGGCGTGCTGCGGATTTTTCACGAAGAATTTCTCGATCAGTGCCTTGCCGTCGAACCCGGCATCATCGGCCTGTTCGCGGAAGCGCGGCACCCAGCTTTCGAGGATATAGCCGAGGCCGAGGCCCCCTTCGCCATAATTGCGATACATGGTGCGCCGGGCAATGTCGCCGCCGACCACCAGCTGATCCTCGTGGCCGTGGCGGACGAGATTGAGGATGCAGTCGATCAGTACGCTTTCGGGATGATACTTGATACGACTGATACCGTCGAAGCACATGAAGACGCCGGTCTCGGCGGCCTTGAGATGCAGCCAGTGGTCGGGATTGCGGTCGACATGGGCCATGGTCAGCCGCGACGGGTCGACGCCTTCGTTTTTGACGATCTTCAGCTGTTCCAGGATCAACGTGCCGAGTTCGGTATGCGAATGCAGCGGGCAGCCCGTCTCCTTGTGTGCGTCGAGCACGGCGCGGACCATCTTGTCTTCCGCTGCGGAAATCGTGTTGTAGCCGGTGCCGAATTTGGCGACGCCGCCCTTGAGATCGGTCCCGTCCATGCCGACGGTCAGTTCGCGCACCACATGGTCGCGGATCTCGGCGCGGCTATGGCCATCGATCCATTGCTGGAATGTGCCGCCTGTGCCGGCCATCTGTCCCGGCCACATGATCGCCTTGTTGAAGCCGGCGGTGGCGATGATCTTGATGCCCGTGCGGTCGGAAATCGTCTTCAGAGCCGTCGGGTCGCGGCCGTAGTCGATGGCGGTTGCATCGTAGACGGCCTGGCCGCCCTGCGCGGTGAACAGTTCGACATCCTTGATCGAGGCTTCGACGTCGTCGATCATGAAGTCGTCGATCTTCTTTTCCTTCCACAGCGGTGGAATGCAGAAGAGATGATCATGCGAATAGGTGACGCCCAATTCCGAAGGGGCGATGTCGCCGTTCAAAGTCCGGATGAATTCCATTGTCAGCGGTCCTTCTTGAGGTTGGCGAGCGCAAGAGCTGCGATGATGATCGCGCCCTGCAGGATGAAGCGTGCCGCCGGCGGCAGCGACAGCACATAGAGCAGGCTTTGCAGGAAGAAGAGAATGAGACTGCCGGCCGCGGCGCCCGCGGGCAGGAAGACGCCGCCCGAGAACAGCGCCCCACCGATGACCACCGCCGCGATCGTATCGACGGTGTAGCTGTCGGCAATGCCGATCGAAGCCATGCCGGTGATAGCAGACAGCAGGATACCGCCGAGCGTTGCCATGAAACTGGCGATGACGAAGGAGAGGATCACGATGCGGTCGGCAGCGATGCCGCTCAGCCGCGCCGCAGTGGCGTTTGCACCGGCAAGCAGCATCTTGCGGCCGGCAAGTGTGTAGTGAACGAAGAGCATCAGCACGAGGCCGACGATAAGCCAGATCACCACCGACCAGGGCAGGACGCCGATCAGCCAGCCTTCGCTGATCACCCGAAAATCTGCGGGGATCGAGCCGCGCGGACTGCCGCCGGTATAGACAAGGATGCCGCCGGTCAGCGCCAGCGAGGTGGCGAGCGTGGCCAGAAAAGCGGGGATACGCAGCGCCACGACCACCAGGCCATTGACCAGACCGACGACAAGCCCGAGCCCGATGGTCAGGGCCAATGCGATCGGCATGTTCGCCATATTGCCGGCAAAGGCGGTGGCGAGCACGACATTGGCGAGACCGGCCGTGGCGCCGACCGAAAGGTCGAGTCTGCCCATCATCAGGATCAGCGCCTGGCCGAGCGCGATAATGCCGAGCGGTGCTGCCTGGCGGGCATTGTCCATGATCTGCTGCATCGACACCTTGCCGGAGGCGACGAAGAGCACGATCAGCAGCACGGCGAGGAGGCCGATGGCACGTAGCGTGGCGGCACCGGGCTTGGCATTGGCAAGGAGCGGAAGCGCCATCATGCTTCTCCCGCCTTGCCGCGCATGAAGAAGACGAGCGCCAGCACGAAGATCAGCCCCTTGGCAATGTCCTGGTAATTGGTGTYGAGGTCGAGCAGGTTGAATGTATTGTTGACGAGCACCAGTGCGACGGCGGCGAAGAACACGCCGATCAGACTGCCCCGGCCGCCCTGCAGCGCCACGCCGCCGAGAATGGCGGCGGAGACCGCGTCCAGCGTATAGGCCTCGCCAATCAGCGGATCGCCCGACAATATCTTGATTGAGATAGCGACGCCGGCGGCAGCGGCGAAAAAGCCGGAGAGGGCGTAGACCGAAAGGTCGAGCTTCCAGCTAGAAACGCCATTGGCGAAGGCCGCGCGCGGATCGGAGCCGAAGGCATAGACGGACCGACCAAAGCGCGTCCAGCCCATGACCAGCAGGAAGATCGCATAGGCCATGATCGACAGCAACAGCGGCAGGGCCAGCAGCCTCTCCGAGCCGAACAGGAAATCGTAGAGGTCGTATTCGACTTCACCGCCCGGGGAGGGCAGGATGAGCAAGGTGATACCCTTTACGATCGCGGCCGTGGCCAACCCCATGACCAGAGGATTGATCCGGAAGAGGTTGATGCCGGCCGCGGTGAAGACGCCGCAGGCGACACCGATGGCAAGCGTCAGCGGAATGGAGACCCAGCCAAGCGTCGTCGACGTCAGCGCCATCGCCGCCGTTGACAGGCTGACGATCGAACCGATTGAAAGGTCGATACGGCCGGCGAACAGGACCATGGCTTCGCCCAGCGCCACCAGGCCGAGCGGTAGCAATCGCGTCGCGAGATTGGCGAGGTTCGCTTCAGTGAGAAAACTTGGTGAAAGCGTGCCGGTCAGCGCCACCAATAGGATGGTAAGCACCAATGCCGGTAGCGCAAGCAGCAGATTGAAGCGTAGCGAGCCCTCAAGCATGTTCGGCCACCTTCAACACATGCTCGTCCTCACCGATGCCGGCGGCAAGCCGCATGATCTTTTCTTCGGAGAACTCGGCGCTGCCGATCTCGCCGGTGATCCTGCCCTCGTAGAGTGTCAGGATACGGTCCGACAAGCCGATCAGCTCGATTAGGTCGGAGCTGATCAGGATCACCGAGACGCCCTGGTGTGTCAGTTCGTCGACCAGATGATAGATTTCGCTCTTCGATTGGATGTCGATGCCTTTGGTCGGTTCGTAGAGCACGAGCAGCTTTGGTCGATGCGCCAGCCAGCGGGCAAAGACGACTTTCTGCTGGTTGCCGCCGGAAAGCTGTCCGACGGGCTGTTCGAGGTCGGTGGAACGGATGGAAAAGCGCTTGCGCGCCGCCTCGCCGAAAGCGCGTTCGCGTGCCAGCGGCAGGAAGCCGAAGCGGGTCTCGTCGGAAATCGCAAACAGGCTCATATTGATGCGGATCGGCAGGCCAAGCGCCAGGCCTTCATGCTTGCGGTCGTCCGGAATGCTGGCAATGCCGGCGGCGATGGCCGCGGCCGTCGAGTTCAGCCGAAGGGCACCGCCTTCTAGGCGGACTATCCCTGCCGTGAACGGCCTAGTGCCGCACAGCGCCTCCGCGAGCGGCTTCTGCCCCTGGCCTTCCAGGCCGGCAATGCCGAGAATTTCACCGCATCGAACCTCAAGATTGATCGGCGGCAGAGCCGCGTTGCCGGCATTTTCCAGCGCGAAGACCACATCGGCGACCGCCAGATGCGGCCGCGGCGGGAAGATATTGGAGAGTTTGCGGCCGACCATGGCCTGGATCAGGTCATCGCGGTCGAAGGCACCGCGGCGGGCCTCCAAGGTCATCTCGCCGTCCTTCAGCACAACGACGCGGTCGGCGGCATCCATGATTTCCGTGAGCCGGTGCGAGATGAAGATCACCGATGTGCCCTGGCGTTTCAGCGTCGTCATTAGGTTGAGGACGATGTTCGCCGCCTTGGCGGAGAGCGATGCCGTCGGCTCGTCGAGAACCAGGAGGCGCGGTTCCTGAACCATGGCGCGTGCGATCTCCACCATCTGCCGCTCAGCGGCGGAGAGCGTCCGGCCAAGCTGGCGTGGATCGATGCCGAATCCGAGTTCCGTCAGTAGCCGGCCGGCGTCATCATGCATCCGCCGTTGGCGGATCAAGCCGAATGCATTGCGTGGCTCGCTGCGGAAGTAGATATTCTCGGCCACCGTCAGATCCGGCATGATCGCCGTTTCCTGATGCGCGATGGCGATGCCGCGGCGGATAGCTTCGGACGGACGAGCGGGGCGATAGGTTTCGCCGGCCAGCCGGATCTCGCCGCTGTCATAAGGCAGGTTGCCGGAAATGATGTTCATCAGCGTCGACTTGCCGGCGCCGTTCTCGCCGACCAGCGCCAGTACTTCGCCGGGCTTCAGCGTGAACGAGACATTCTTCAGCACCGTGTTGCGGCCGAACGCCTTGCAGATGCCGGAGACGGTCATCAATGGCGTTTGGCGGGCATCGGCGTTCGCGGAAACCATGTCTTTAATCCATTCAATTGGAGCGGCCTCAGATACACGACGCATGAAGCCGCTCCGCCCTCGCTCTAATCGGGTGCCGTTTGTCTCTTCACCCGCCAGGTTCGATCAGTCCTTGAAGGCTGCGCGTATCTGATCGTCGGTGAGGCGAGTGTTGACCCAGAAACTGTCGGATAGGTCGTCGCGGACAGACGCCTTGACCTTGCTGTCATCAATCACCGGCGGCGGGAAGATTGTGTCCTTCGAAACCGCTTCGCCCTTGAGCAGCTTCAGCGCCACCAGCAGCGATTCCGAACCGAGCCAGGTCGGCTTGGACGGCGCGACGGAGCTGAAACCCTTGTCCTCAAGCTTCACCCAGCGCTTAAGGTAGCCGTTGTTGTCTTCGCCGGTCATCGGCACCAGCTTGCGCTGGGCGGCGTCGAAAGCATCGATGGCACCGAGCGTCATCGCACCGCCCTGCGACCAGATGCCGTCGATTTCCGGATTGGCCGCCAACAGATTCGACACGGCGACCTTGGCCTGGGCATAATCCCAGGACGCATTGACGACGCTGACGATCTGGATATCGGGATTTTTCTTGAATACGTCCTGCGCACCGGCCCAGCGGTCGTCGCTGGCGGAAATGCCGGCAATGCCGTTGAGCGCGATGATCTTGCCCTTGCCGTTCAGCTTCTTGGCCAGCCATTCGGCGCCGGCCTTGCCAAAATCCTCGTCATTGACGGTGACGAGCGCATCATAGTCCTGCGTCTTGATCTTGGAGGCGAGCAGCACGACCTTGATGCCCTTGGCGCGCGCCTTCTTGACCGCCGGGATGACGGCTGTCGGCGAGATCGGCGTGATGATGATGGCATTGACGCCCTTGGTGATCAGGTCCTCGATATTGGCGACCTGCTTGTCGGCCTTGAGCTCGGACTCAGTATAGGCGACGTCAACCGTATCCTTGTGCTTCTCCGCTTCGGCCTGGAACTCCTTGTAGAGCTGCACGGACCAGGAATTGCCGCCGAAATAGATGTCGTAGCCGATCTTGTATTTGTCGGCCGCCGCGGCCGGCGCCGCGAGCCCAAGTATGATGGCCGCGGCCATCATTGCGTTCTTCAGGTTCATAGTGGTTCCCCTCGTTGCCAGAGCCTTAATGAGTGAAGCATGTTAACTTGACTGGTCATGTAGTCAAGTGGGAACGCGGATGCCTGTGCTCGCTTATGCAAACGTTTTTCCTGTGGTGGCATCCCGTCGCGCCCGATCTGCTACCTTCGGGATGGTTATGTAGACAAAAGCAATTTTATAGTGTATGGACAACAATATTGGGGGGTGACATTATGAACGCAAAGAAAGTCGTATCCACTTGCCTTACAGCTCTGTTGGCTTTTGCAACGCCCGTTGGAGCGGATGCGACCGAATGCGGCAAGCTGGCGTCGGTCAAATACAACAGCAAGGTCGTCCGCACCACCGCGGATAGCGTTTCCTTCGTCAGCAGCCAGCTTGCCGTCGACGCCGACGGGGCTCCGAATTCCTATCGTGTGGATGGCAATGGGCTGTCCTATACCTGCGACGGGGTCACAGCCGTTGGCTCGACGCCGGACAGTGACCCGAAACATTGGCAGCAGAAGTGCCGCGACGGCTGGAAACTTGCCCTGCAGACCGGGGACTATACAAAGCTGCGCATTTTCGGCTTCTTGACCGGTGCCAAGAATGTGCCGGTCAAGCAGGACGCCGGTGACCCCCTCCCGAATGAAGCCTATATCACGACGACGAGTGTTTCGGTTGCTGATGGCCCTGCCGGAACACAGCGCCACTGGATCGATGCCAACGAGATTCCGTACATTGTGTTGTCGCCAAAATTCGTGAATGATTTCAAGGTTAGGCCTGGAGACCTCGCTGTCGTCTATCGACCAAAGACCGGTAAATTTGCACTGGCGGTCTATGGCGACGGAGGCAAGCTGGGCGAGGCATCGGTACGGCTGCATCAGGATTTAGGCAATGATCCTATGGTCGATAAAGGTGGCGTCAAACGCGCCAAGCGCGGTCTTGATGACAGCACGCTGGCGGTGGTGTTTCCCGGCGTGACAACTGCGCCCACCGTCAATGCGCAGAAATGGCGTGACGAGATCAAGTCCAAAGGGGACGCTGCGCTGAAGAAGTGGGGCGGGATAGAGCAACTCAAGGCATGTGCCAAGTAGGGTCGATTCCGCCTTCTTTCGACGGGCGGCGGCGCTCAGCCTGATGCTGTCGGCAATCCGTCCACCGCCTGTCGTACCCAGTCCAGCCGCTTGGCTGGAATCAGGCCGTAATTGTAGAAATTGATGCCGTCCGCCCCTGCTTCGATCGCCGCCTTGGCGCGCGTGGTCAGATCCTCGGCTGAGATCATCTCGGGATAGAACACACGCAAGCCGACGCCGAGATATTTATCCGGGCCGAGTGCGGCGCGGCCTTCCTTCATCACCGCCGCAGTCTGGTCCGGCGGCATGAAATAGCAGCAGAGAATGGCGCCGTCGCAGATCTTGCCGACGGCTTCGAGATCGACGCCGCCGAGCCACCCGTCCTTGAGGTCGATCAGCACGACCTTCGTCGCCGGATCTGCATTGTCCTTGATTTCCTTGATCAGGCTGGTGACCGGCTCCGTCCGCCATTGCAGGAAGGCATGCAGTGCCGGCCAGGCTTTGAAGGCATCGATGCCGGCACCAGGGAAGTCGGCAAATTGCCTTGCCGGAATTTCGCGCTCGCACATTTCGGCGATGAAGCCGGCCACGGTCCGCTTCGCCTCTTCCATCGGCACGCCGGCCGCAGACGCGCGCCGCATGCAATGATCGCAGAAGCAGAGCGAGAGCAGGAAATCGTCCTCGTCGTTCAGCCCGACGCCATCCTTCTCGTGATGGTATTCATGGGCGAAACCCATGAAATTCGGGCTTTCGAGCTCCAGCATATCGGGCCTGTAGTTTGTCGTCACATCCTTCACCAAAGTGACGACATAGTCGCGCGCCTCCGGGCTGGACGGGCAGAGATTATAGTAATTTGGATTGCCGAAAGCGTTGCGGGTGACGTGGTTGGAATGCAGCATGCCGAGCCGCGTATTGTGCAGGCACACAGTCCAGCAGGACACGTTCATGCCGCCGCGGTCACGCTCCTCGATCAGAGCCTTGAGCATATCGCCGCGCACGCCGACATTCTGCGCCCTCAGAGGGCGGATCAGTTTGTCGGCCCATAGCTGCTCGTCGGGCGTGAAATAGACCGTGCCGTCTTCCGGGAAATAGGCCTTCTGCGCCGGGCTGCGCGGCTG
Source organism: Rhizobium sp. P2_G9 (assembly GCF_056403475.1). Lineage (NCBI taxonomy): Bacteria > Pseudomonadati > Pseudomonadota > Alphaproteobacteria > Hyphomicrobiales > Rhizobiaceae > Rhizobium > Rhizobium sp. P2_G9. The sequence continues at coordinate 111,784 of NZ_JBFUFK010000003.1, forward strand.
CAGGAAGCGCCCGGCGTGATAGGATGTGGCGAGGCTGATCGTATTGAGTCCGGCGCGATCGCGAAGATCACGGAAAGTGCCCTCCATCCCCTGGTCCTGAATGTCCCAGGGATAGGTCCACATGGAAAGATGCATGGCGTGTCCTCGTTTGCATTTCGTGCGCACGCTAACTTGTCTACCTACGTAGTCAAGACCGAAGCGATCTCTCCGCGATTGCCGTCATTGTCTATCCGGCGATGCCTTTGCTCCATCACGCCGCCGGCGGATGCAATCTCGTGTCGAGGGCAAAGGCTTCCTGCAGTTTCAACGTATAGGCACCGGCTGCGCTGCCCGCCAGGAAGATGAGGTTCCAACTGTGCCGGGAGACCGTACTGGGGATCGCTACGAAACGATGGCGGTGAAGCAGGTCGTTGCCGAAGTCCTGCTGCCCGGCGCCTGGTATGCCTGGACGCAGCCAGTTCGGATTGGGAACGTCTGCCGGATTGACGACGTGGATATCGGCGACACTGGCAATGACGGCAGCCGTCATCACGTGCGGCAGCGTGTCGAGGACACGAAAACCCTTGTGGACGGCGACCTCGAGTATGGCCGTTGCGGGATCGATCGAACAATAGACCGCCCTGACACCCTTGCTGTTCCACCGGCCGCCGACACGATAGGCGCCTTCACCGCTGTCCCATGTCGACGCATAGCCGGCCTGATCGAGCCGCCAGGCTATCAACTCGGTGCCGCCGAGCGCCAATGGCAGCAGAGTCATGCATAGACGCCGTATTCGAGGCGTTCGAGGTGAGCTTCGACGAGCTCGACGCCGGCAGGCGTACCGAGGAGATCTATGGGGCGATGCTGGTCGAGCCCGGTCGCGGGACGTTCCAGCCATTGTTCGGCCTCCGCCTGCGATCCGAAGACGTCCGTCGCCTTGGACAAAATCTCGGCGAATTTCCAGGTTCGCCCGCTTTGCTCCTGGCTGAGCGGCTTGGAGGGCGCATCCTTCCGCCGTTGCCATGTCCTGAGGCTCATGCCAACTGCTTTTTCAAGCGACTCCGTTTTGCCGATGACAATCAACTGTCCGACAAGATGGTCCAGCGCCGAAGCCGGCAGGCCGCGCAGCAGCAATTCATGTGCATCGAGAGGGCTGGTCAGGCTGCGCGACAGCACGCGGGAACCACCGAGCAACGCCGCTACCTTCTGCAGTTCGCCAGCCGTCGTTTCCGGCGCTATTTTCTCTGCCAGCACAGCCATGAGGTCATCCTATGTCAGTTGTCGCACTATATATGACAGGTGTCGCAGCCGAATTCAAGGCAGGCAAGTACCTTACCCTGTTTGTGGCCGGCTGACCTTGCCAAGCAGCCAGTCGCGGAAGGCGGTGGCGACCTTGTTGTGCTGGCGATCTTCCGGCAGCACGATATAGTATCCGAATTCGGTTGCCATCGGCAGGTCGAAGACCGGCACCAGGGCGCCGGTGCGGATCTCCTCTTCGATCAGATAGGACGGCAGCAGCGCCACGCCCATGCCTGCCAGCACCGCGGCGATGATCATCGAGAACTGATCGAAGCGGTTGCCGCGGAAACCGTTTTCGGCTGCCACCCCATTGGCTTCGAACCATTGCGACCAGAGCCGCGCCCGTGTCGTCAGGTGGATCAGCGGCGCGCCGGCAAGATCGGCCGGGGTTGCGAGACCAGCCGCGACGCTGGCACTGGCCACCGGCAGGACGATCTCGCTGCAGAGGAAAGTGGGAATGGCCTTTGCCCAGGTCGGCTGTCCGTAATGGATCGCCAGATCGAAACCCTCCCGTTCGAAGTCGAAGGGTTCCGAACGCGACTCGACATTGAGCGCCACCGATGGCCTGTGTGCCAGAAAATCCGGAAGCCGTGGCATCAGCCAGCGCGAGCCGAAAGTAGGCAGGGTGGCGATGCTGAGCGATTCCTCTTTTTCAGCGGCGGCAACCGCGCGGATCATCAATTGCTCGGACTGTGCCAGCAGGCGCCGCACCTCCGGCAGGAAACGCTGGCCGGCGGCAGACAGCACGACACGCTGGCGGACGCGCTCGAAGAGCAGCAGGCCGGTTTTCTGTTCGAGGTCGCGGATCTGCCGGCTGATCGCACTTTGGGTCAGGTTCAGCTCTTCCGCGGCGCGGGTGAAGCTGCCGTGGCGCGCAGAGCATTCGAAGGCTTGCAGATCGACAATATCAGGAAGCAGGCTGCGGCGCATGTTCATTCCCGTTTCGCACGATCTACTCTTACTCTGCCGCCAAAACGCCGGCTACACATAATGTTGATGCGAAATGAGAATAGCAGAGACCCGAGCGGCGGGACTACTTTCGTGCCAGGCTAAATGAGAAGTGGCTGCCGCGGTGATAATCGATCGCATAGATCACCGGTATGCCGGCGGCATTGAAACAGGTCTCGGTGATCAGCAAGGCCGGTCCGAAATCCCGGAGATCGTTGCGCTCGACGACGTCGTTGGGCAGCATGACTGCGGACACCGTCGCCGCCGACATGCGCGGCTTGTTTCTGTATTGATCGAGCAGCGCCAGCAGCGAGCCGCTCCAGTCGATGTCGTAGAGCCGTGTGGGGATAATGCTGCGCGGAACGTAATCCACACAGTACATGATCGGCTCTTCCTTCTGCAGCCTCAGCCGTTCGATGCGGATCGCACGGTCCGAGGATTTCAACTGCAGCTTCTCCATCACCAGCTTGTCGGGGCTCTCCTCGGCGATCGACAGCACCTTGTTGACGGTTGTATAGCCGTAGTGCTTCGTCATGGCGGTGACACTTTCGAACACCGTGATCGGACGATCCACCTGCACTGCCGAAATGGCTGACACGAAGCGGCCGCGGCCATGCTCGACAAAGATCAGGTCGTCCTGTTCAAGCAGTTTCAGGGCCTCGCGAATGGCGGGCCTGGAGATCTTGAAACGCTGGGTCAACTGGGCTTCGGTCGGAAGCTTGTCGCCGGGCTTGAGCCCGTCTTCCCGGATCAGGTCGGCGATCCGGTCGCGCAGCTGGATTGCCAGGGTTCGCGCATCACGCAAAGGCTCATCCACGGCCGCCGTCCTCTTATCATCCGCCCACCCATTTCTTGTCTGACAATGCGTGACCGGTCAAGATATTTCCATGTCGCCATGGTGTTAAACGCGCGCCACTCTGTGTCCAAAGTCCGTGCAAAATCACCATAGCGCGCTTGACAGCCATATCTGTAGATGTCAGTTGTCTTACAACTTTGAACCGGATTTCAGTTTCCACGGGGCTGCAGCATGCTCAATTTCGATGAACAAAGATTCCTCCGCATCCAGTCCGGGGCGGTTGGATTGCGCCAGCGGCTCGACCAGGTCATCGGCGCGTGTCTTGCTGCCGGCGCCGAAAACATTCATTTTCTCGGGACGGGCGGTGCAGCCATCCTGATGCAGCCGGCAGCACAGCTTCTACAGCGCCGGTCGCGCTTTCCCGCCTTCATCGACTTCCCGGCCGAACTTGTTCTGGCAGGCTCCGTCAATCTCGGACCGAAGTCGATCGTCGTGATCCCGTCACTATCGGGGACGACCAGGGAAAGCGTGGCTCTTCTCGCCGCCGCCAAACAGGCCGGCGCAACGGTGATCACGCTGGTCGGTCATGCAGAAACCGCGCTCGGCAAGGGTGGCGATCATGTCTTCGTCAATTTCGCCGAGGACGATACGTCCTGCGAGTCCTTTTACCTGCAGTCGCTGTTCGTCGCGCTGTCGATCCTGCGTCATCGCGGCGAGATCGCCGACTACGAGGAAATCGCAACGCAACTCGATACCCTGCCGGGCCTGCTGCTCGATGTGAAGCGCGCCTATGAACCGAAGGCCGCGGCGTTTGCCGGCATCCTGGCCGGTTCCGACTATCATATCATCACCGGCGCGGGGAATGTTTGGCCGCAAGCGTTCTACTACGGTATGTGCATCCTCGAGGAGATGCAGTGGATCCGCACGCGGCCGGTGCATGCGTCCGACTTCTTTCATGGTACGCTTGAACTGGTGGAGAAGGGTGTCTCCGTCATCCTTTTCAAGGGCGAAGATGCGCTCAGGCCGCTGGCGGAGCGGGTCGAAAATTTTGCCCCAAACTATACCGACAAGCTTACGGTGCTGGATACGGCCGGCTTCGATCTCCCCGGGGTCTCCACCGAAGTGCGTTGCCTGATCTCGCCGGTCCTGCTTGCCACGGTGCTCGAACGCATCAGCGCCCATCTCGAGGTCATGCGTAACCATCCGCTAACCACGCGCCGTTACTACAAGCGGGTCACCTACTGATCTGCACCTCAGTCGGCGACCCGGTGGGGAAGAGCTATGAAAAAGCTTCGCATTGCGGCGGTCGGCGACAATTGCGTCGATAAGTTCCGGCCACCCGTCAATCTGTCGCTGGTCGGCGGCAATGCTGTCAATGTCGCTGTGCAACTTGCCCGGCTGGGCCACGACGCCTTCTATTTCGGTGCTGTCGGTCGGGATGCCGACGGGTTTCGCACGCGGCAAGCGTTGATGGCGAATGGCGTCGGCGTCGCGCATATGGTGGAGCGGCCGGGCAAGACGGCGCATACCGATATAGAGACCTTGCCATCCGGCGATCGGGTCTTCGTCTTCGAGGATTTCGGCGTCTGCGCCGGCTATGCGCCGTCAAATGCGGATATCGCCGTGCTGAAGACGATGGACCATGTCCATATCGGCTGGCTCGACGACGGCGGTGCTTTGCGTCGCACGCTTGCGGCTGCCGGAGTGAGCGCGTCGCAGGACATCTCCGTCAATGCCGATCCCGCCAATCTGGGCATTGATGGGCTGACCGTCGCGTTCGGTTCCGCCGATGGCGACGGAGAACTGGCCGAACGCACAGCAGTGGACTTGCTTATACGTGGCGCCAAGGTCGCGGTGGTGACCTGTGGCGCCGACGGCTCTTATGCAGCCACGGCAACCGCCAAGGCGAAAACCGGCATCACGCCTGTTGACGTCATCGATACGACCGGCGCCGGCGACAGTTTCATCGCCGGCTTTCTGTCCGTTTACGTCGCGGAGGGTTCGCTGCAGGAGGCGATCGAACGCGGGCGAGAGCGGGCGGCGCTCACCTGCGCCCATGTCGGCGGATTTCCACAGGAACCGCAGCCGCTTTGAACGGCTGCGCCACTATAGAGCGGAGCTGGCCTATTTCAGCACCAGCCAGCCCGACAGGATGATGATCACGGCGCCTGCGATCGTATAGGGATCGACCGGCGATGCGAACAGCAATGCGCCATAAAGGCAGCCCCAGATGATCTGGCTGTATTGGAACGGCGCGATCACCGAGGCTTCCCCGACACGGAAGGCGCGCACCAGGAGCGCATGGCCGCCAAGACCGAGAATGCCGGCGATCAGGGTAATGCCGAGCTGGTTGCCGCTGATCGCCGAAAATCCGGTGCTGCCCAGCACGGTGAGGAAGGTCACCGGGGTCATCACCGTCAACAGGCTGCCGACCAGCGCTTCGTCCCGCTCCGCCGTCTTGGCGCGCCTCAGCAGCAGCAGAGACAGCGAAAACAGAAATGTCGATCCGAACGCAGCGGCATGGCCGATATTGAGCGTTGCGGCGCCCGGTCTCAGCGCCACCGTCACCCCGACGAAGCCCAGAACCACGCCCAGCCAGGCAAAGCGCGACAGCCTTTCCCCGAGCAGAAAGAAGCTGAGCACAGCAACAAGCGTCGGTGTCAGGAAGGCGATCGTGTAGGCTTCCGACAGCGGCAGACGCTTGAAGGCGTAGTGAATGAGCAGCGTTTCGCCCGCCAGCAACAAGGCGCGCAGCACGGCAAGCCCCGGATGGACCGGCACGAGATTGCGCAGGGTGCCTTTGGCCAGCGCATAGGCAAGCAGCAGCACCAGGCCAACAACCGTGGTCATGAAGGTGATCTGCGGCGCCGGCAGGTCGATGGCGAGCAGCTTGATCAGGGCGTCGGCGCCCGAGAACACGGCAAAGGAAATAGTCGCAATGCCTGCGGCGCGCATATTGGACCGGCCGGGAGCCGCGGCTTCGGGCAGGTTCAGCGATGTTTCAGCGGACATTGAAGCGGCCGAACCGTTCTTCGATGCGCGCCTGGGCGTATTCGAGTCCGATGGAGAGAAGCCAGTAGATCATGGAGGCGGTTATCAGCATTTCAATGTGACGGAATTCCGTCTGGCCTTGGGTACGGGCGAGATACATGATCTCCCACACGCCCACAACCGAGACAAGCGAGGAATCCTTTAACATTGCAATAAATTGATTGCCGGTCGGCGGGATGATCACTCGCATCGCTTGCGGCAGGATGACGAGCGCCATGGTCTGACTGGGGCTAAGTCCGAGAGCGGCCGCACCCTCCGTCTGGCCGCGTGAAATGCTCTCGATGCCGGCGCGGAAAATCTCGGTCATGTAGGCGCCGTAGCAAAGCGACAGCGCCAGGATGCCAGCGGGTACGGCGCCGATCACATAGCCCACCTGCGGCAGGCCGAGATAGATGATGTAGATCTGCATGAGGAGCGGCAGGCCACGGAACAGCGAGGTGTAGAACGTCGCCAGCCCGTAGACGACGCCGTTTTGCGACAGCTTGGCGATGGCGCCGACCAGGGCGACGGCGGTGGCGACGGCGATCGAGATCGCGGAAATGTAGAGTGTCGTCGTCACGCCCTGGGTGATCAGGAAGCCGATCTTGCGGGCGATGAAGGAGAAGGACAGGTCGAACGAATAGAAGAACAGCATCAGGAGAACGAAGAGCTCGATCCAGACGCCGGCGATCTGATAGGAGCGCGGCAGGAACCGCAGCAGCTTCCAGTTCACCGCCGCGATGAGCGCGATCAGCACGCAGGAGACCAGCCGCCCGCCGGCCGGATTGTCTGACAGCCAGCCATTGCTGATCGGCAGCAGATAGCCCAGCCATTTCGAGCTGATGCCCATCAGGTAGAGAGCGAGCACGATGACGGCCAGGACGAGGACGCTGCCGAGACGACGCGACGCATCGGGATAGGTCAGAATCAAACGGCCGATCATGATGTTCCTTCCGGCAAAGTCTTGTTCAGGCGGCGCGCTCGCGCCACCAGTCCTGCGCCTGCAGTTTCCAATAGGTAAGTTGTGCGACGGCGAGGCCCGCCAGGCCACCTGCCCAGACCAGGCCGAAGGGCTTGAACAGCGTGTAGCGGTCCGATTGGCCGAGAATGCCTTCCGCCACCACCTTGCCGCCGGCAGCGGTCGTGTTGAGGCCATGGCCGCCGAACGCCGTGCAATGCCAGACACCGGGTTCGACCTGCCCGATCTGGGGCATGAGATGGCGGGCATAGGACATGAGGCCGGACCAGGCGAGCTCCGTCTTCAGCGCGATCAGTTGCGGATAGGTCGTGGTCATCTCGTCGCGGAGTTCCTGCACGAGGCCGGCGGTCGATGCTGCCCGCGTCGTGATCCGCCCGCCCCAGAGGATGCGCTTGCCGCCATCGACCAGTCGATAGTAATCACCGGCGCGGCGATTGTCGCCGATCGCATCGGTGGTGGCGATGGCCGTGGCGATCAGGTCCGGCGCTTCCTCGCTCACCATCACATAGGTGGCGATCGGCAGGAAGGCGCGTTTCAGCCGCGGTTCCAGATTGCCGGTATAGCCGCCGGTGGTGAACACGACATTGCGGGCTCTTACCTCGCCGCTTGTGGTGCGAACGCGCTTTTCAGACGCGGTGAAATCCTTACCGGTCGCGGCGGTCCGTTCGTAAATTTTTCCGCCCAGCCGCTCGATCTCTGAGGCAATGCCGCGCAGATAGTTCAACGGATGCATATGGAATGCCGAGGGGCTGCGCAGGCCCTGGAAGTAGCGTTCGGATTTCAGCACTGCGCGCACTTCGTCGCGCTCCAGATACTCTAGTTCATAGCCATATTCCCTGGCGACCTGATCGCGATAGGCCTTGAGCGACGCGCCGTCGTCATAGCGCATGACACTGAGAATGCCGGGGTGGGGATCGGCGCTTTCGATACCGAGATCGCGGATCGTGTCGCCGACGAAGTCGACACCTTCGATCGACAGCAAATGCAGTTTGCGGGCGATGTCCTTGCCGGCAATACGGGCAATCTCCTCGCCGCCCGTGGCGTAGCCGGGACCAACGAAACCGCCATTGCGTCCCGAGGCGCCGAAGCCGACACTCTCGGCCTCGAGCACAACCACGGTCTGGCCGGCGCGGCAAAGCTGAAGCGCAGTTGTCAGACCAGCAAGGCCGCCACCGATGATGACGGTGTCGCATTCGGCGCTGCCCGATAAAATGGGGCGCACCGTTTCGTCTGCCATGGTGCGTTTGTAATATGTGTCAGGATAGGCCATCGAAGATCATCCGCGAGAGGCGGCGCGGGCGATGGGTGCCGCGCGCGCCGGATTGCATCAGTCGGCACTGTAGTCCTTGCCATACCATTTCGTGGTCAGCTTGCTGAGCGTGCCGTCCTTTTTCATGTCGGCAATCAGTCTGCCGATCTTGGCCGTCCATTCCGGATCGTTCTTCTCTGCGATCACCACCAGCGGCTCGCGAAAAGCATATTCGCCTTCGATGATGCGCACCGGATAGCCGTTCTTGATGGCGTTCTGGGCGGTCTGTTCCGGCGCGATCACCACCTCGACACGGACGCCTTCACCCAGGCGAAGATCATCGAAGGGCAGCATCGAGTCGGCATAGGTCTTCACCTCGCCGGGCGTTACCTTGTAGACGATCGGCGGCATGCCGGGTGCGTCGATCTGGAGTTGGCGATTGATGAAATCCTCGGATGTCGTCGCCGTTTCTACGCCGATGACCTTGCCGTTGAGGTCGTCGACCGTCTTCGCCTTGCTGTCCTTGTGCACGACATAGACATAGGGGCTGTAGTAATAAATGCCGGCGAAATCGATGACATTGGCACGCGCCTTGGTCGGGGTCACGGAGCCGACGCCGAGATCGTAACGGCCCTGCCAGTGGCCACCGGTCAGCGTCGCCCATTCCGGCGTCTCGAAGCTGACGGAAACACCGAGGCGCTTGGCGATCTCATGCGACACGTCGATGTCGAAGCCGACCAGTTCGTTGTTGTCGTCCAGGAAGCTCTGGGGCGGCCAGCCGCTATTGGTGGCGACCACCAGCGCTTTCTTCTCCATGACGCGATTGAGCGTCTCCCCTGCTTGCGCAGCGGTTGCCAGGGTCACGAACGTGGCGCCCAGCGCCAGCCATTTGAGCAGTGTCCTCACCGAATCCTCCTTTTCGAGCAGCTTTCCCGTCATGTAAGATGTCTGACAACATCAGATGAAAGGAAACGAGTGCTCGTGTCAAGCGGCCATTCCCCAGTGCGAGCAGATTTCCAGGGTTGCTGCGCGCCTTGGATATCCAGCCTCGGACGGCCTCTGGGGCTCCGGATAATTCCTTGTCGCAACGGCGAGCAGGGCCGCTCAGCGGAACGAAAGCGGCTGAGGATCGGGCCTTTGGTTGCCGCACGGCGAGCAGGTTTCTTCAAACGGCTGCTTCACTAAGATCATTCTAAATTGGAATGAAGTCAGTCAAATCTGTCGCATAAAAATGCCGTTCGATTGATCTATGATGAGAAAATAGAATGATTGCTTTGCAAGTTGGAGACATTTCATGAAGACTGCCGAGTTTGCTTCCGCCGATGCCATCCGGTCGGATTTTTCTGCGGCGATGTCGGCCATGTATCGCGACGAGGTGCCGGCTTACGGGACATTGATGTCGCTTGTCGCCACCGTCAACCGGCAAACGCTTGYGGCAGATCCGCATCTCAGGACGCGGCTGGATACAACGGATTCCCTCGACCGCATTTCCGATGAGCGCCACGGCGCGATCCGGCTGGGAACCGCTGAGGAATTGTCGATGATGCGCCGCGTGTTTGCTGTCATGGGCATGCATCCCGTCGGTTACTATGATCTTTCGACCGCCGGCGTTCCGGTTCATTCCACCGCCTTCCGCCCGGTGGGCGATGCGAGCCTGAAGCGTAATCCGTTCCGTGTGTTTACCTCGCTGCTGCGGCTCGACCTGATTGCAGACGAGGCGTTGCGCCAGGAGGCTGCGAGCGTGCTGGCAAGCCGCAGGATTTTCACCGATGCGGCCATCGATCTGGTTGAAAAGGCGGAGCGCGATGGCGGTCTGAATGCGGCTGACGGAAAGCGCTTCGTCGAGCAAGTGCTGGAAACCTTCCGCTGGCATGACAAGGCCATTGTCAGCGCCGATCTATACAAACGTCTTCATGATGCTCACCGGCTGGTCGCCGATGTCGTCTCCTTCAAGGGGCCGCATATCAATCACCTGACGCCGCGCACCCTCGACATCGATGCGGTGCAGGCGCTGATGCCGAAACACGGCATCGTGCCCAAGGCGGTGATCGAAGGGCCGCCGACGCGCAAATGCCCGGTCCTGCTCCGCCAGACCTCGTTCAAGGCGCTCGAAGAAGCCGTGTCGTTCCGCAGCGATGACGGCGGCTGGCATGCCGGATCGCATACGGCCCGCTTCGGCGAGATCGAACAGCGCGGTGTTGCGCTGACGCCGAAGGGCAGGGCGCTTTACGACGCACTGCTCAATGAGGCCCGTGCCCGCGTGACGCCCGCAGCGGACGGCTCCAATGCCGCCGTCTATGAAGAGGCGCTTGGCGATGCCTTTCGCGCCTTCCCGGACGATTGGAACGAAATCCGCAAGGCCGGCCTTGGCTATTTCAGCTATTCGCTGACCGGCAAGGCAGTGAAGGCCGCCAGTGGCAGGCTCGATCTGGATACAGTGATCGCAGAGGGCATCGTGCAGTTCGATCCGCTCGTCTACGAGGATTTCCTGCCCGTCAGCGCGGCTGGCATCTTCCAGTCGAATCTCGGCGACGCAGCGACGCAGGCTTTCGTCGCCAGCCCGAACCAGCTGATGTTCGAGCGTGACCTCGGCGCCAGCGTGCTGGACGAGTTCGCCCATTACGCGGCGATTGAACGCGGCTCGATCGACGATTGCCTTGCCGCGCTCGGCACCATCATGGCTGCGGAGTGAGCGGCAGGCGATGATCGACACGAACCACATCGCGGCGCTGAAGGCCCTGCTTGGCGACAGAGGCATTGTCGATGCCCCTGCGGACATGCTGGCTTACGAAACAGGCGCGCGTTACGACAAGGGTCGTGCCGCGCTTGTGCTGCGGCCGGTTTCGACCGAGGAGGTTTCCGCCGCCGTTGCTTATTGCGTCGGCAATGGCATCCGGCTGGTGCCGCAATCCGGCAATACCGGCCTGGTTTCCGGCTCGACGCCGGATATGTCGGGCACTGAGATCGTGCTGAGCCTCGACCGGGTGACGCGCCGTTTCGACCTCGATCTCGACAACCGTTCGCTGCACGTCGATGCCGGCTTCCGCCTTTCCGAGGTGAACCGTCGCCTCGAGGCGCATGGCCTGTTTTTCCCCATCGATCTGGGCGCCGACCCGCGCATTGGCGGCATGGTGGCAACCAATACCGGCGGCGCGCGCTTTCTGAAATATGGCGATGTCCGCAAGAATACGCTCGGCCTTACGGTCGTTCTGGCAGACGAGGCCGGCACCGTGCTCGACCTCTCGCAGGATCTGCGCAAGAACAATACCGGCGTCGACTGGAAGCAGATGTTCATCGGCACGTCGGGCGCATTCGGTATCGTTACCGAATGCGTGCTCAATCTCGAACGCCTGCCGGCCCAGACGGCGACAGCTTATCTCGTGCCGGCCGATGGTACGAAGGTCATGCCGTTGCTCCGGAGAATGGAAGAGCAACTCGGCGCCTACCTCTCCGCCTTCGAAGGCATGTCCGGCAATGCAATCGCAGCCGCGCTTGCCCATGTGCCATCGCTCCGCAATCCGTTTCAAGCAGGCCGAATCCCCGATTATGTGATCCTCACCGAAATCACGCGCAGCTGGCAGCCGCGCGACGGCGAGCTGTCGCTCGACGCGGTGCTGGAAAGCGTGCTTGCCGAGATGTTTGAGGATGAAAGCGGACTGCTTGCCGACGCCTTCATCGGCCCGCCGACGGAAATGTGGTTGTTGCGGCACGCCCTGTCGGAGGGCGTAAAACATAGCGGACGATTGATCGCATTCGATCTATCTTTCCGCCGCGGCGACATTATGGCTTTCTGCGACCATATGAAGGTGGAAGTGCCGAAGACGTTTCCTCAAGTGACTGTCTGCGACTTCGGCCATATCGGCGATGGCGGCGTGCATTTCAACCTCGTCATCGACAAGGATTCACTCGATGCCGCCGATCCGGATTTCGAAAAGCGGCTGCGCGATTGGGTGTTTTCAATCGCGGTCGAGAGATTCGGCGGCAGCTTCAGCGCCGAACACGGCATCGGCCGGAAGAACCAGGCCTATTACGATCTCTATACCGTGCAACCGATCAGAACGCTGGCAGCCGGGCTGAAGGCGATCACATCGCCCGGCCCGCTCGGCAGCATCCGTTTCTAGCCCATTCAGAACAGGAGTTTTCGCATGAATATTGCAGTCAAGCAGATCAATGTGCCGGCCGAAGCGGCAGCACTTCTCGAAAAGCTCGGCGTTGACAAAGCGCTCTATGTCGGCGGCGACATGGCGTCCTTTTCGCCAGTCACGGGCGAGCAGATCGCCGCGCTGAAGACCGTCTCTGCGGTGCAGGCTGCCGACGCGATCGTCAAGGCCGATGAGGCCTTCCGTGCGTGGCGGCTGGTGCCGGCCCCGAAGCGCGGCGAACTGGTCCGCCTGCTGGGCGAGGAATTGCGCGCAGCCAAGACCAATCTCGGCCGCCTCGTTTCCATCGAAGCCGGCAAGATCACCTCGGAAGGTCTCGGCGAAGTGCAGGAAATGATCGACATCTGCGATTTTGCCGTCGGCCTTTCCCGCCAGCTCTACGGCCTGACAATCGCCACCGAGCGTCCCGGTCATCGGATGATGGAGACCTGGCATCCGCTCGGCGTCGTCGGCATTATCTCGGCCTTCAATTTCCCGGTTGCCGTCTGGTCCTGGAATGCAGCCCTGGCGCTGGTCTGCGGCAATGCGGTTGTTTGGAAGCCGTCGGAAAAGACGCCGCTGACCGCGCTTGCCTCGCAAGCCATCCTCGAGCGCGCCATCGCCCGCTTCGGCGACGCGCCGGCCAATCTGGCGCAGGTTCTGATCGGCGATCGCAGCATCGGTGAAGCGCTGGTCGATCATCCCAAGGTCGCCTTGGTTTCAGCCACCGGCTCGACCCGGATGGGCCGCGAAGTCGGCCCGCGTCTTGCCAAGCGCTTTGCCCGCTCGATCCTTGAATTGGGCGGCAACAATGCCGGCGTGGTCTGCCCCTCGGCCGATCTCGACATGGCGCTACGCGCCATCGCCTTCGGCGCCATGGGCACCGCTGGCCAGCGCTGCACGACGCTGCGTCGTCTCTTCGTCCATGACAGCATCTACGACCAGCTCGTGCCGCGGCTGAAGAAAGCCTATCAGAGTGTTTCGGTCGGCAACCCGCTGGAAACCACCGCACTGGTCGGTCCGCTGGTCGACAGGCAGGCATACGACGCCATGCAGAATGCGCTTGAAGCGGCGACGGTCGAGGGTGGCGTTGTCACCGGCGGTGCCCGCGTTGAAGAAGCGGGCAAAAACACAGCCTACTATGTAAAGCCGGCACTTGTCGAAATGCCTGCCCAAGTCGGTCCCGTGCTCGAAGAGACCTTCGCGCCGATCCTCTACGTGATGAAATATTCCGATTTCGACACGGCGATCGACGAACACAATGCGGTCGCGGCCGGTCTGTCGTCCTCGATCTTCACCCTCGACATGCGCGAGGCCGAGCGCTTCCTGGCGCCTGACGGTTCGGACTGCGGCATCGCCAATGTCAATATCGGCACATCCGGCGCGGAAATCGGCGGCGCCTTCGGTGGTGAAAAGGAAACCGGCGGCGGTCGTGAATCGGGCTCCGATGCGTGGAAGGCCTACATGCGCCGCGCCACCAACACAGTGAACTATTCCAAGGCATTGCCGCTCGCCCAGGGCGTCTCTTTCGATATCGCGTGAATAGCCATGACCATCGTAGCCAAAATCGAGGAGGCGGGTTTCAAGCCCGCTTCGCGCCTCGCCTCTATCGGCGTGTCAAAAATCCTGCAGATCGGTGCGCGTGCCAATCAGATGAAGCGCGACGGCTTGCCGGTGATCATTCTCGGCGCCGGCGAGCCGGATTTCGACACGCCTGACACTATCAAGCAGGCGGCAAAAGCGGCGATCGATCGCGGCGAAACCAAATATACCGCGCTCGACGGCACGCCGGAGCTGAAGAAGGCGATCGCGGAGAAATTTCGCCGCGAGAATGGCGTCGATTATGCGCTCGACGAGATCTCCGTCTCCGCCGGCGCCAAGCAGATCCTGTTCAACGCCTTCATGGCGACCGTGGATGCTGGTGACGAGGTCATCATCCCGACGCCCTATTGGACGACCTATTCCGACATCGTCGAACTCTGCGGCGGCGTGCCGGTGCTCGTGCCCTGTGATGGCGAAGCCGGTTTTCGGCTCAACGCTGAGCAGCTTGAGAAGGCGATCACCCCGAAGACCCGCTGGCTGCTGCTCAATTCGCCGTCAAATCCCTCGGGTGCAGCCTATGGCGAAGCGGATTATCGCCCGCTCATCAACGTCCTGATGCGCCATCCGCATGTCTGGCTGATGGTCGACGACATGTATGAGCACATCGTCTATGACGGTTTCCGCTTCGTCACACCGGTGGCGATCGAACCGGCATTGAAGGGCCGCGCGCTGACCGTCAACGGCGTGTCCAAAGCCTATGCCATGACCGGCTGGCGTCTCGGCTATGCCGGCGGGCCGAAGGTGCTGATCAAGGCCATGGCCGTCGTCCAGAGCCAGTCGACGTCCTGCCCGTCCTCCGTCAGCCAGGCGGCCGCCATCGAGGCCCTGAACGGTTCGCAGGATTTCCTGGCAGAGCGTCGCGAGAGTTTTAGGCGCCGCCGCGATCTCGTCGTGACCGCGCTTAATGCCATTCCCGGCATTGCCTGCCGGGTGCCGGAGGGCGCGTTTTATACCTTCGCAGATTGCGGCGGTCTTATCGGCAAGACGACACCCAAGGGGCAATTGATCGAGTCGGACGACGACTTTGCCAACTATCTTCTGGAAGAGGCCCTGGTTGCCGTCGTTCCGGGCTCGGCCTTCGGTCTCTCTCCCTATTTCCGCATCTCCTACGCCACCTCCGAACTCGAGTTGGAAGAGGCGTTGAAACGCATAAAGCAGGCCTGCGACGCATTGCAGTGAGGATATCGAGCCATGGCAACCAGACCTTCCTCCATTCTTTGGCGTGCCAGTGCCCGCCAGCCATTTCGAGCGTCGCCGCTCGATCGTGACCTGACGGTCGATCTGGTCATCGTCGGGGGCGGGTTCACCGGCACGGCGGCGGCGCTCGAAGCGGCCAGGCGCGGCGCTTCCGTCTGCCTGCTGGAAGCCGAGATCATCGGTCATGGCGGGTCCGGCCGCAATGTCGGCCTGGTCAATGCCGGCCTCTGGCTGCCACCGGATACGGTGATCGCCCAGATGGGCGAAGCGACTGGCCGACGGCTGATCGATATCCTGGCGGATGGTCCGCGACGCGTGTTCTCGTTGATCGCGGAGGAAGGCATCGATTGCGAGGCTGTCCATAAAGGCACCCTGCATCTTGCCCATTCCGCCGCAGGCTTCAGGGATATCGAGGAACGTCGCCGCCAGGGCAATCGCGATGGCGCACCTCTCACCGTTCTCGATGCAGCCGAAACGGCGCGTCGCACCGGTACGCGCGTCTACCACGGCTCGCTCTTCGACCCGCGCGCCGGCACGATCCAGCCCTTCGCCTATTGCCGGGGCCTGGCAGAGGCCGCGCAGGCAAAGGGTGCCGTGATCCATGAGCACTCGCCGGTGACCGCGATTTCCCGGCAGAGCGACATGTGGGTGATCGAGGCCAATGGCCACCGCCTGCGGGCCAAATCTCTGCTGATGGCCACGAACGCCTATCAGACAGGGATCGACACCCCGTTCAAACCCGAATTCACGCCGATGAGCTATTGCCAGTTCGCCACAGTGCCGATGCCGGAGCATGCGCGGCAGAAAATTCTCGCCGGCGGCGAAGGTTGCTGGGACACGGCACTGGTCATGTCGTCCTTCCGCATCGACCGGGCCGGACGCATGATCGTCGGCGGCGTCGGCAATTCGGACGGACCTGAGGCCGCCATCCACTATTCCTGGGCGCGCCGCAAGCTGCGTCGCCTGTTTCCTGAGATCGGCGATCTGCCGTTCGAACATGCCTGGCGGGGCAGGATCGCCATGACCAAGGACCATGTGCCCAAGATCGTCGCTTTCGGCCCGAATGCGCTCGCCTGTTTCGGATATTCCGGCCGCGGCATCGCCCCCGGCACGGTCTTCGGCACCCAGTCCGCGATCGCACTGCTCACGGATGCCCCGGACGAACTGCCGGTCCGCCCGATCGAACACTATTCCGAGCGCTTCACCGCGACGAAAGCCGCCTATTATGAAGGCGGGGCGGCATTGGCACATGCGCTCGTGAGGTAGATCGCTGTTGTCCGGCGCTCACACCGTTGATGCCTGGGACCTTCCGTCCTTGGCCACGCTGATGTTGCTCAACGATCAAGAAGCGCCCGAGGCGTCCTGAAGCGTCAGGTGTTGACGACTACGGTTTCGCCAGGAGCAGCCATGTCCGCCTCCAGCGCCTTGTCGAGGATGCGTTGCAGGTTTGCCGCATGCGCAAATGATGGTTCGAGCGTTTCACCCTGGCGGATCGCCCGGATGAACCGCTCGTAATTGGTCTCCACCGGCGTCAGGGGAAAGTGCCGCCATGTCTGCGTCTGGATATCCTCTCCCAGGCAGACTTGCAGGCTTGGAATACGAAGCCCGTTCGCATCACGGCCGCCATATCTTACATCGAGGCCGCCCTTGGTGCCGAAAATCTTCAGTTGCAGATCATCGCTGTAGCCGGTCGCCCAGCGTGTGGCATGGATCGTTCCCAATGCGCCATTGGCGAATTCGACCGCCATGACGAAGCTGTCATTGGCGTCCAATGTGAAATCATCGATCTGATCGCCGGGCGCCTTGGGAAACGCCTTGAGCCGGCAGGTGACATTTTCGACCGCCGATGCCACTCCATAGGAGGCAAAGTCCAGGATGTGGATGCCGATGTCGCCCAGGACGCCATTGGATCCGTGCGCCTTCGACAGGCGCCAGAGCAGGCGGCTTTCGGTTCTCCAGTCGCCCCAATGGCGGCTTGAAAGCCAGCTCTGCAGATAGGAGGCTTCGACATGGATCACGTCACCGACAGCGCCTCCCCGAACAAGTTCGCGCGCCTTTTGCAGTGCCGGCACATTGCGGTAGCTGAGGTTGACCATCGCAACCACGTGCGCGCTTTCGGCAGCCTGGGTCATCTCCTCTGCCTGGCCATAGTTTACGGCCAGCGGTTTCTCGCAAAATATGTGTTTGCCAGCAGTTGCGATCTTGAGCGTCGTGGCATGATGCGCGTTATCCGGCGTAACATTGGCGACAGCGTCGAACTCTCCCCACTCGAGCGCCGCTTCAAGATCGCCGAAAGGACGGTCGATGCCATGCTTATGGCAAAACGCCTCGGCTTGCGCGGCGTCGACGTCGATCCCCGCGACCACACTGACGCCCGCGATGGCGCTGAACCGTTCCGCATGCTGGCGGGCCATCGAGCCCGTGCCGAGTATGGCGAGTCGAATAGGCTGCTCTGTCATTGGAATCCCTTCCCGCAATTGTGGTCCTACGGACCTTATGCGATGTCCAACTTCGAAGGGTCTCCGCGGGTTCCGCCGGAAATACCGAATGTCGCCACATCGATCGCCATCAAAGCGGAACGAAGCCGGTTTGACCCGGTTAGAGACCTTGGGGATGCGTCTGCAAGCCCGACAACACCCCGACGCGACCACGCTCTGTAGGAGGATGCAATGCACGACGATGTTTCAGACAGGCATGCATTGTTGGGTCGGTTGCCAGGGAAATCTCGGAGCTTTCCGAATGCAGTCCGATGGCGCCGGAGATGCGTCGGCGCATTGCGGAGTTGAAAATCCTGCTGGAAGGCTTGAGGGCACGCCTGCAAGCAATGGAGGCCTCTCCGCTTCGCAGGACTGAGGAGACCCTTCCTCGTAATCAGCCGTTTCTGATGAATCATCCTGCCACCGCCTGAGCGCTGATGATGGCGTCACCCTCGGAGTGACGCCTGCGCTGTTTTTCAGGCCCGGCGGATCGACCCAATGTCGCTATTTGCCGAAGCGGGAGATCGCCTGAAGCAGGTATGTGCCGGAAATTGCTGCAATCGCCGTTTTCAGCAAGTCACCGGCGATGAACGGGTAGAGGCCGTAGTCCAGCGCCTTGGCAAAACCGTAGAGCGATGCCAGATAGGCGATTCCGAGGCCAAAGATCAGCACCTGCCCCATGGCCAGGGTGAGGACCYGGCCGATCCATGACTTGGCCATGCCGCGATCGACCATCAGTCCCATGGCCATGGCGGCGGCAAGGAAGCCGATGAGATAACCGCACGTGCCGCCGAGAAAAATCACTGGACCGCCGGAAAAACCTGCGAAGACCGGCAGGCCGAGCGCACCTTCGGCCAAATAGAGCGCGACGGTCGCAGTTGCCAAACGGAAGCCGAAGGTCAGGCCGATCAACATCACGCCTAACGTCTGCAGCGTCATCGGTACGGGAAAGAACGGCACCTGGATTTGCGCCATGCTGGCAAGGAAGAGGCTACCAAGGAGCACTGCCGTCGCCAAACGCAATGTACGGCGCCCGACGATGGTTTCAAGGCTGTCGGAGCCTGTTGTCAATGTCATCCGTGTCATAGATCTCTCCGTTTGATCTGGTTGTTAATTTTGGCGGCGTCAGGCATTCAGCGCTTTTGCAGCAGCATGCGGTAGCGCAGCTGGTCGACGACCACGGCGAGAACCAGCAGACTGCCGAGCAGCACCATCTGCATGTATGAGCCGATCTGCATGATGTTCATGCCGTTCTGCACCAGGACGATGAAGAAGGCGCCGAGCACCACATTCTCGACGCGGCCGATGCCGCCGCGTAGTGACACGCCGGCGATGACGCAGGCGGCGATGGATTCGAGCGCGATCGTGCCGCCCAGATTGGTCTCGCCGCTCTCCACCCGCGCCGTCAGCAGGATGCCGGCGAGCGAGGCGAGCAGCGCACAGATGAGATAGGCGATGAACAGCGTCATGCGCGTATGGATGCCGGAAAGGTGGGCCGCCTTGATGTTGCCTCCCACGGCATAGACCTTGGTGCCCAGCCGCATACGGTTCATCACGAACCACATGACCACGATGGCGACGATCGCCACCAGGACGGGAACGGGTATGCCCGCCACCATGCCGAAGCCGAAGAAATCGCCGAATTCGAACGGCAGATTGTCCACCGGCACGCCGCCGGTCAGGAACAAAGCCGCACCGGCGCCGATCGACTGCACGCCGAGCGTCATGATGAAGGGCGAAACCCCGAAGATCGAGATACCGATGCCGTTGACCACGCCGATGACGAGGGCTGCGCAAAATCCTGCGGCGAGGCCAAGCGTGATCGCCAGCCAGACCGCATCCGGAAACATCGCCGCCGTGGCGACCATCGTCATGGACGAAACGACGGAGGTCAGTGCGATCGCCGTGCCGACCGAAAGATCGAAACCGCCGGTGATCAGCACCAGCATCTGGCCGAGAGAAACGAGGATCAGGTAGACCGATTGCCGCGCCACATTGGTGAGGTTCTGCAGCGTCAGGAATTGTGCCGAGGCGATGGTGAAGATCACGAGTGCCGCGATGAGGAAGAAGGGCAGGACGCCGGCGCGCAGAAACACCTGCCTGACGAATCTCAGCGGCGAGGCGCCGGACGCTTCGGTCTCGTTCATGGTTTCCGCTCGGCCGTTCATGCGGCTTCCCCTTCCGATGTGAAGAATGCTTTGAGCACGTTGTTTTCGTTGATGTCGGCGCCACTGAGCTCGGCGGAGATGCGCCCATTGGCGAAGACCACCAGCCGGTGGGCGAGGTTCATCGCCTCGGGAAGGTCCGACGAGATGACCACGACCGCCTTGCCGGCCTCGGCCAGTTCCTTGATCAGCCTGTAGAGTGCGGCGCGCGTCCCCATGTCGACGCCCACTGTCGGCTCATCGAAAATGTAGACATCGTAATTATCGCCGAAACCTTTGCCGAACAGCACCTTTTGCTGGTTGCCGCCGGAGAGGTTGGCGATCGGGCGGGACATATAGGCGCTGGCGAGTTCGACCTTCTGGCCGATGCTGGTCGACAGCGCATTGATCTTGCGCGACGACACGCCTGTTGCTCCTGCGATATCGCCTCGAAAGAGCAGACCGAGATTGATATTCTGCCGCGCCGTGGCGCTCAGCATCAGGCCTTCGTTCTTGCGGTCCGGTGGCAGGTAGAAAACGCCGCGGGCGAGTAACTTGCGTGTCGGTGCGCCGGTCATGTCCTTGCCATCGAGCGTGACCTTGCCGGAATGCAGGCCGGTGAGCCCGATCGCGGCGCGCCAGGTGCGGGATTTGCCACTGCCCACCAGCCCGGCGACGCCAAGCACTTCGCCGCGCCTGACATCGATATCGACACCGTTGACACCCTGGGCCGTGATGCCACGCAGCGACAGTGCAACAGGCGTCTGGGCGGCGCGGGTGATGGCCGGATAGATCTGGCCGATCGCACGGCCGGTCATCATCTCGACGAGTTTCTCCGGCGTCGTATCGCCGACACCCACCGTGCCGATCAGCTTGCCGTCGCGCAGCACCGTGACGCGGTCGGCGATGACAGAGAATTCCTGGATACGATGCGAAATGTAGATGATGCCGACGCCGCGCGCCTTGGCCTCGGAGACGATGCGGAACAGGGTCCTGGTTTCACGCTCGGTGAGCGATGCCGTCGGCTCGTCGAGAATCAGCACACGGGCGTTCAAATGGATTGCCTTGGCGATCTCGGTCATCTGCTGTTCGGCACGGGACAGCGCGCCGACGGACGCACGGACATCGATATCGAAGCCCAGATCGGCAAACAGCTTGCGTGCCTCGCGATCCATCCGGGCACGGTCGATGAACGGGCCGATCATCGGCTCAGCGCCGAGAAAGATATTCTTGGCGACGCTGAGCGTCGGCACCAGGGAGAATTCCTGGAACACGGCGGCGATGCCACGCTTCTTGGCGTCGCCGACCGAGGCGAACGAAACCTCCTCGCCTTGGATTCTCACGCTTCCCGAGCTCTGCGGATAGACGCCCGAGAGGATGGATATCAGCGTCGATTTGCCCGCACCGTTCTCGCCGAACAGGACATGGACCTCACCGGACATGAGCTCGAAATTCACATTGTCCAGAGCCGTGACACCGGGAAAGGTGCGGCTGACGCGTATCATCTCGACGAGCGGCGTTTCTGCTTGCATGGTCGTCTTCTCCCGAAGCGGGACGCCCCGGCGGTAGACCGGGGCGACCACGTTCAGTTCACGTTGAATTCGGGCTTGAAGCCGTCCGGCGGCAGGATCGTGCTCTTGTCGGTCGTGTTGATGTTCGACGGATCGAGCACGAAAATCTTCGGACCGACATGCTTGATCAGGTCCTTCTTCTCTATGGCGCGGACCGCCTGATCGATGGCGATACGGCCCTGGATGACCATGGAGTCGGCCGGAGCGGCTGCGATGAAGCCGCGCTTGATGCCTTCATAGACGCCGGGAGTCATGTAGAAGGCGAGCAGGTCGACCTGTCCCTTGAGACCGCGCTCGCGGATGACACCCTGCGCCGCTTCCGCGGTCACGGCGGTGCCGGCGATATATTTCAGGTCGGGCTCGGCTTGCAGCACGTCCTCGACGAGCTTGAGCTGGACTTCCTTGCCGGTGTCGCCGAACTTCGGATCGAGGACCTTGAGCGACGAACCTTTGACGGCGTCCATGAAGCCCTTGTTGGCGGCTTCGACCCAGCCTGCGCCCGCCGGGCCGGGGAACCAGCCGACCTTGACCGGATCGGTGCCGGCCGGATGCTTCTTGGCGAGGAAGGTGCCGGTCTCGTAGCCCATCGTATAGAAGGAGACGAGCGACTTCGCCGTGACATTGGGCGACGACATGCCATTGATCACGTCGATGACCGGAATGCCCTTCTTGGTGATTTCAGTGACGAGATTGTTGAGGCCATCATAGGAGATCGCCCCGATCACTACTGCCTGGGCACCACCGGCGACGCAGTCTTCGATCTGCGAAATCTGCTTGGCAAGCTCGGTATAGCCGCCGGCCTCGACCACGTTGAGCTTGATGCCGAGGTCCTTGGCCTCGGCGACCACGCCATAATCGACGCCCAGCCAGTAGGCGTCCTTCATATGCGGGAAGGAGACGCAGATCTTCCATGGCTTCTCCGCCTTGGCGAGCGGCGAATATTCGACATCGACCGATTTGCCGTTCGGATCGAAGGGCGGTTCGACCTTCTGTGCCGGATAGGGATACCAGTCGCCGGCCAGCACCGGGGATGCGAGGCCGAGCATCGCGACCGAGCAGCTTAACAACAAAGTCCTCATATTTTTCATGTCATTCCCCTTTGCTTGTGGTTTGGAATTCAATGGAAGGATGCGCGCAGCCTCCCGAGCAGGTCGGCCCGTTCCCGGCGGGCGGCGAGGGCCTGGTCCATCGTCACCTCGACGAAGCGTGTCGGCGTGTGTGGCTGCAATTGGCCGATCAGGTCCATGTCGGCTGAAATCACCGTGCCGACCATGAAATAGCCGCCGCCCGAGACCGCATCGCGATGCAGGATGATCGGCTCGGTACCTCCGGGCACCTGGATCGATCCATAGGGATAGCAACTGTCGACGATGTTGGAGGGATCGGACCCCGCGCCGAAGGGCTGCTTTCGCTCGACGAATTCGAGCTTGCGACCGCCGCGGAAGCGATAGCCCATACGGTCCGCCTCGGGCGCCACTTTCCAGGTGTCGGCGAAGAAATTCGCCTTGGCGGCGTCGGTCAGCCGGTCCCAGTAGAGGCCTGGGAGCACGCGTAGCTCGGCAGGTATGCCCGGCTTGCGGCGCAGGCTTTCGTCGATCGTCCGGCCCTCACCGGCAAGCGAGCCCTGGCCGACCGGCAATTCGTCGCCCGCTGCGATCGCCCGGCCCTTGAAGCCCCCGAGCGCGCCGATCGGATAGGTGGAGCGGCTGCCGAGCGCTGCGGGAACGTCGATTCCGCCGGCCACTGCGATATAGATGCGGGCGCCGGTCTTGAGAAAATCGAAGGTCAGCACCTGGCCGGTCTTGACCCTGAAGGCGGTCCAGCTGGACACCGGCTCACCATCGACTTTCGCCGGCATGTCGGCACCGGTAACGGCAACCAGTGCATCCGCAGTGAATTCGAGTTTCGGCCCCATGAAAACGGCTTCAAGCCCGGCCGCGCTCTCGTCATTGCCGACCAGCAGGTTGGCGGCGCGCAGCGCATAGCGGTCCATGGCCCCACCCATGGGAATGCCGAGGTGGAAATAGCCGGGGCGGCCGAGATCTTGGACCGTCGTCGCCATGCCGTGGTGAACTACCTTAATGGCCATGGAGCACCTCCTCCAGCTTGGAATTGTAGCCGTCTATGTCCTTCTGGAATTCCCTGAGGTCGAAGCTGACTTCGCGGATGGGCGGCACGAAGCGGCCCTTGTCGACATCCTCGACAGCCTGGTCATAGGCTTCACGGCCGATAGGCTTGAACTTGACGATGTCTCCCGGCCGGAAGAACACCATGAAATCGTGGAGATAGCTCGTCGTCTGGCTGGCATCGAAGATCGGCATCGGCGTGATGCCGAACATCTGGTAGCCGCCGGCGCCGCGCACTGAATAGATGCAGCCGAAGCAGCCGCCATGGCCGACCGTCAGCCGCGGCGTATCGGTGCGGGGCCGGAGATATTTCGGCACCTCGATCTGCCGCTGCCGCTCGACCATCTGGTACATGAAGGGCAGGCCGGCGACAAAGCCGACCATGGAGACGAACCATGGCGAACCGGCATGCGCCGAGACGAAATCGTCGACGCTGCCGTAGCCGTTGATCTTCGAAGCATAGTCGAGATCGGTGCCGCCGGGTTCCTGATGTCGTTCGCGGAAACGCATCAGCGTCTCACGCGTCCAGGGGTCATTGTAGAAGACCGGGATTTCGACAATGCGTGTCTTCAGCACCGGCTCGGCCTTCTCGGCCGCGCCTTCGATCGCTCGGACCTCTTTGAGGATGTCGTCCGGAGCAATCACATCCGGGTTGAATTTGACCTGGAAGGAGGCATTGGCCGGGCAGATTTCCGTCACACCCTTGATGCCGCTCTCGCGCACGCCGGTCGCCATCGACAGGCTCTTGAAGAAGGCATCCAGCGACATCTCGTCACTGCATTCGACGAAGAGATGCTCGTCGCCACCAAATGTGTATCGCACCGGCATCAGGCAACCTCCGTGCTGGATATGGGGGCGGCGGCGAAATCGCTTTCGAGCCAGCCCTCGAGAAAACGGGTATGGAATGCGCCCCTGGCAATTGCGGCATCCGCGGCAAGCGCCTTGTGGAGCGGGATCGTGGTCGGCACGCCTTCGATGACGAGACCGTCGAGCGCGTGGGCGAGCTTCGCCAGGCATTTGGGCCGGTCTTCCGCCCAGACGATCAGCTTGCCGAGAAGCGAGTCATAGAAGGGCGGGATCGTGTATCCCTCGTAAAGCATGGTGTCGAAGCGCACGCCGTCCTCATCCGGCACAGCGAGCCGCGTGATCTGGCCGGGCGCCGGCGCAAAACCCTTGAAGGGATCCTCGGCATTGATGCGGCACTCGATGGCATGGCCGCGCGGGCGGATATCGGCCTGCGCGACGGAGAGGGCCGCGCCGCCGGCCACGTTGAACATCTCCTTCACCAGGTCGAAGCCGGTGATCATCTCGGTGACCGGGTGCTCCACTTGGATGCGGGTGTTGACCTCGATGAAGTAGAATTCGCGGCTCTGCTCGTCGTAGAGATATTCGACGGTGCCCGCGCCGCGGTAACCAACGTCGCGAGCCAGCGCTACGGCGCTTGCGCAGAGCTTTTCACGCACGTCGTTCGGCAGCAGGAAGGCCTGCGCCTCCTCCCAGACCTTCTGCCGGCGGCGTTGCAGGGAGCATTCGCGTTCGTAGAAATGCACGAAGTTCCGGCCGTCGCCAAAGATCTGGACTTCGATATGGCGCGCATTGCCGATGACCTTCTCGATATAGAGGCCACCATCGCCGAAGGCGGCCGCGGCTTCGGCGGAGGCGAGCGGAAACTGCTGGTTCAGTTCGGCCAGCGAATGGACGATACGGATGCCGCGTCCGCCACCGCCGGCCGCCGCCTTGATCATCAGCGGAAAGCCGGTACGCCCAGCAATCTCATGTGCCTGCGACAGGTCCGAGATACGGCCACCGCTGCCCGGCACAGTGGGCACGCCGGCACGTGCCGCTACGTCGCGGGCCGCGACCTTGTCGCCCAGCAATCGGATGGCATTGCCGCTCGGACCGATGAAGACCATTCCTGTCGCGGCCACCGCATCGGCAAAATCGCCATTCTCCGAGAGGAAACCATAGCCGGGGTGGACGGCATCGACGCCTGCGGTCTTGGCTGCGGCGATGACGGCTTCGATATTGAGATAGGATTTCTTCGCGGCCGGCGGGCCGATATTCACCGCCTCGTCGGCGAGCCGCACAGCCAGCATATCGGCGTCCGCGGCGCTATAGACCTGAACCGTGCGGATTCCGAGCGCCTTTGCGGCACGGATAATGCGAACAGCGATCTCGCCGCGATTGGCGACGAGGACGGACTTGATCGTCACTGTTCGACCTCCGCGATGACTTGGCCCGCCATGATCGGCTCCTCATTGTCGACCAGGAAGGTGATGCGCTTGCCGGCAATGCCGGCCTGGACCTCGTGAAAGGTCTTCATCACCTCGATAATGCCGATCGTCTCCTCTGCCGACACGTCGTCACCATCCTGCTTGAACGGCGGGCGATCTGGCGACGAGGACCGGTAGAACGTGCCTGGCAGCGGCGATTTGATTTCAGACTTGCTCATGGGATCCCCTTGCTTCGTTGCCATTGGTCGGATGGGAGGCCGGGCTGATGCGAATTCCCTCCGCCACCAGTGCCTCACGCATCCGGGCGACGATGTCGAGCGCTCCTAAAGTATCGGAATGAAAACAGATCGACTCGAATTCGATCGGGATGTCGGCGCCGCTCACCGTGCGCACCTTGCCTTCGACACAGGCGCGCAGGACCTTCTTGGCAATCGCCTTGGGGTCCGGCCGGCCGGCGTCACGGGTAAAGACGATCCATCCGTCGTCGCCATAATCGCGGTCGGCATAGAATTCGCGCACTACCGGATGACCGGCCTGGCGCGCGGCGATATCCGTGGCGGAGCCACCCATGCAGAACACTGGCGCATTCGGCGCCGCCCGCCGCATGTATTCGATGAAGACATTGGAAAGGTCGGCATTGTCGGCCAGTTCCATGTAAAGCGCGCCATGCGGTTTGACATGCTCCACCGTGGTACCGTGGCGGCGGCAGAATTCGCGCACCGCGCCCACCTGGTAGACCACGTCGTTGATGATTTCCTTGCTGCTGCCGGAGATCCTGCGGCGGCCAAAACCTTGCAGGTCCTTGAAGCCCGGGTGTGCGCCGATGGCGACGCCATGTTCAGCTGCTAGCCTGACCGTTTCATCAATCAGGTTCGGATCGCCGGCATGAAAGCCCGCGGCAATATTGGCCGAACTGATATGCGGGATCAGGAGATGGTCGCTGGTGTCGCCGATACGCCACCGGCCAAAAGCCTCCCCCATATCGCAATTGATATCGATCGTATCCTTCAAGGCCTGCCTCTTCCTGTCCGTCCGCATCTCGTGAGGCTACGCTAGGGCGGAATTTTGCATTTGAAAAATAGATTATTCTGCGTCATATTATCTGAAAAATTGATACAGAAATTCAAAACGGCCTTTGTGATTACCTAGCAAAAACAATGAGATTTTCGGAATGTGGAAAAATTAGTCGCTGGCCGCCGCCTATTTAGGCAAGCAGTTTCACATTTTCTGAGGATAATTCTGATTAACTTATGGCGGGAGGGATGAGGTCGGATGAGTTTCAGTGTGAGGCAGCTGCGCTACTTCGTTGCGACGGCGGAATATGCGCAAGTTTCGCTTGCGGCGGTCAATCAGAATATTTCGCAGTCGGCGATCACCGCTGCGATCAAGGATCTCGAGCAGATCGTCGGCGTGCCGCTCTTCAATCGCTCGCCGCACGGCATGGAACTGACGTCTTCGGGGCGGCAGTTTCTCGCCCATGCCTATGAGATCCTGGCGAAGATCGATGAAGCGCTGCACATCAATTTCATCGATAGCGATGTCGAAGGGGAGCTCGTCGTCGCCGCGACCTACACCGTCATCGGCTATTTCCTGCCCATGCATGTCGAACGGATGCGACGGCTGTTCCCCAAGCTCAGGGTCCAGCTCTACGAGGTCAATCGCGAGTCGATCGAGGAAGGCCTGCTGACCAACAGATACGACCTGTCGGTGCTTCTCACCTCCAACATCCTCAACCCGATGCTGACCACGGAAACGCTTCTGAGCTCCGTCCGGAGGCTCTGGGTGCCGGCCCACCATCCTCTTCTGCGGCGCGACGGGGTCGGGCTGCGGGAGGTGGCGCAGGAGCCTTATATCATGCTCACCGTCGACGAGGCCGCGCAATCGTCGCTGAAATACTGGAGCAAGACGACCTATCAGCCCAATGTCATTCTCCGCACCTCCTCGGTGGAAGCCGTACGATCCATGGTGGCCAACAACCAGGGTGTCGCGATCCTGTCGGACATGGTGCACCGTCCATGGTCGCTCGAAGGACGGCGGATCGAAACCATCAATATCCAGGATCCGGTTCCGCCGATGGATGTCGGCCTTGCCTGGCGGGCGGGCTCCGTCTTCACCCCGGCCATGCTGGCCTTCCGCAGCTATTTCCAGCAGGCTTTCGGCCTGCCGAGTACATCGTCGAAGAAAATCGACATCGAGTAAGTCCGTGGAGAGCTCCTGGCGCGTTTCGGAAGCCCGTTGCTGATAAATGCGCCTCCCGATCGCATCTTCCGCGCTGGATTTCGCTGCCGCCAGCAAGTAGCTTGCTGGCCGATGTCCCTGTGAGCACGCGATCAAAATGAAAACGCCGATCAACCCCAAAGCTGTCCGTCGCCCCTTCGGCAACTATAATCACGGTCTTGTCGTGCCGCGGGGCGGCCGGCTTCTCGTCACATCGGGTCAGCTCGGAATCGGTCTCGACGATGCCGTGCCGGAAACCATGGAGCAACAGGCGGTGCTCTGCTTCGAAGCGATCCGTGCAATCCTCGAAGAAGCGCAGATGGGCTTCGAAGACGTGATCCGCATTGCCGGGTTCGTTACGAAACGCGAGGATTTCCCGGTCTACATGGCCGTACGGGACCGCTACACGAAAGCGCCGCTGCCGGTATCGACGCTGATCATCGTCAGCGGCTTCACCCGCCCGGAATTTCTGGTCGAGGTCGAGGTGACGGCGGTGAAGGCCTAAGCAGGTTCCGGAAAAGTGCCCCGCGGTTTTCCGACAGGAACCTGCGACAAAACAAAAGAACTAAGCGGGTGAATCGTTGGCTTGCCAACGAAAGTCTGCTTAGTAGCGTTCAGAAACGCTCCATAGAAGTCTTCACCTTTTCCAGGAATTGTTCGCGCGTCTGCTGCGTCGCCTGGTTCATGTTGTAATGGGCGAGGAATGTGACCGATGCGGTCAGGCTGATCTGGGCACGGATCACCCGCTTGATGATCTTCTTGGGCGGATTGCCCGCCACCCAGGCGCGGAAGGGTGTCGCGCCATAGGTCAGCACTGCGCCCAGCTTGCGGATATGCCTCAGCCGCGATTGGACCTTGCCGTCGACCAGTTCGAAGGAAACGCCTGGCAGCCAGACCCGGTCGAAATAACCCTTGAGCATGGCCGGGAAACCGAAATTCCACACCGGCGTGACGATCACCAACGCCTCGGCCGCGTTCAGCCGGTCACAATAGCTGCCGACCAGCTTCGTGTTCTCCGGATAGTCGTGGTAGACGATCCTGTCGTGGCGCGACATGACGGGATCAAAACCTTCAGCATAGAGATTGCAGTCGTCGACGTCATGGCCGGCCTTTGCCAGGCTTTCGCGCGTGAGTTTGTGAAGAGCGGCGCCGTAGCTCGATTCGACCGGATGGGAGTGCAGGAGAAGCACGCGCATCAGGCCGCCCCCAGTTCTTCCAATCCGGGGAAAAGATAGGTCTTGCCGGATTTGAAATCGAAATTCGGATTTTCCCAGGCGATCATCTTGCCGGGATTGAGCAGGCCTTTGGGATCGGTCTCGTGTTTGAAGGCGAGCTGCACCGCGTCCGTGCGCTTCATGCCGCCTTCTTCGAGCGTGTAGCGGTGAGGATTGAAAATGTGGCAGCCATTGTCCTCGTGGATGCGAATGATCTCCTCCAGCCGGGCCTCCGTCGTATAGCGCACCAGAGGCAGTCCGGCACATTGGATCGCACCGTTGAACTTGATGAATTCGAGATGACCGGGCACTTCGTCGCCGAAAATCTCCGTCATCCTGCGGACGCGCTCGACATGGTCGGGGCCGGGATATTGGACCTGGAGATAGGTGAAGCTCGGCTCGACCTTGATGGCGCGCAATGTCGTATGGTTCCAGGCGAGCTCATAGGCGTGCGGAATGCCCTTCATGCTCTCGACCTTGTCGGAGCGGAAGGTGATCTCCGCCTTGTGACTGCGGCAGAAGGCCTCGAACGGGTCCATGGCAAAGGGTGCGATCATCAGCGCCACGATGGACTGACCTTGCCTGATCCACGGTTTGTGGCGCGGGAAATAGAGGTGCGGAATGGGTGCCGCGATCGGCGCGATCTCCTTGGTGAGAATGCCGTTTTCATGCGCCAGCGCGTCGGAGAAGCGCACGGCGTCCATAAAGTCGTCGAAGCCGACGAGAACGTCGACCCAGTCATAGGCAGGCGCCAGGGGCATCTCGACTTCGGTGATGATGCCGTTCGTGCCATAGGCGTGGCTGACCTTCTGCAGGTCGCGGCCGGTGAGATCGAGCACGCGCGGCTCGGCCTCCATGGTGACGACGCGCAGCCGCAGGATATTGCCGAGGTCGCGCAGCCCGCCCCAGGTGATCGAACCGACGCCGCCGGAACCGCCGGCAATGAAACCGCCGATCGTCGCCGTCTGCGCGGTCGAGGGATGGAAGCGCAGCTCCTGGCCGGAATGTGCCGCAGTCTGGCGGTCGAGATCGGCGATGATCACTCCCGGCTCCGAGACCACGCGCCCCGGCGCGATCTCCTTCACCTTGTTCATATTGGCGAGGTTGAGCACGATGCCGCCCGAAAGCGGCATGGCTTGGCCGTAATTGCCGGTGCCGGCGCCGCGCGGCGTGACCGGCACGTCATGGGCGAAGGCGACCCGTAGCGTGCGGATCACCTCCTCTTCGCTTATGGGCGAAACGACGAGATCGGCGGTAACATTGTCGAGCTGCGCCTTGAGCACCGGCGAATACCAGTAGAAGTCACGGCTCTTCTGCTTGACCAGGCCCGGATGATCCTCGATCGCAATGCCTTCAAGTTCTCTTTTGATCTTCTGGTAGTCGGGCATTGTCAGCTTCCCATGATGTCGTCGAGTTCGCGATAGTCGGGCAGGGCGCGGTCGATCGCGGCCCCTCGGCGCAAGACAATCCTATCGGATTGTGGCCGCGACAGGAATTCGGTCCAGCGACGGGCGCTGAACAGAACGAGGTCGGCCGGCTGGCCGGCGGCGATGCGGCCGAGCTCCGGCCGGCCGAGGATCGATGCCGGCGTTGCGGTTACGACACGCGCGGCATCGTCCAGCGGGTGGTCGAGATGCAGGATGCGCACTGCCTCGCGAAAGACCTCCACCGCGTCGAGATCGCCATAGGCATAGAACGGATCGCGGGTATTGTCGGAGGATACGGCGGTCGCTACGCCGGCCGCGGCCAGCTCCTTGAACAGCGTCACGCCGCGCCAGCGTGGGGTACGGCCGGGATAGCGGTCCTGCAGATACATGTTGCACATCGGCAGCGACACGACGGAGAGGTTCGCCTCAGCCACCTTTCCGACGATTTCCCCGGCATCGGCTTCGTCCTGCCGCGCGAGCGAGCAGCAATGGCCGACGGTGACGGTGCCTTCGAAGCGGTTGCGCAACTTGGCCTCGGCGATTGCCTCCAGCGTGCGGGCCTGCTTGTCGTCGGTTTCGTCGACATGCAGATCGATGTTGAGGCCGTGGTCGGCGGCGGCGCGGAAGAGGCTGTCGAGCTGGCTGGCAAGGTCGGGGTTCATTTTCGGTACGCCGCCCAGCAGCCCTGCATGCCGGGCCACGACCGAAACCAGGTCGTCGAAATAGGCCTGGTCAACCATCAGATCGAGCGGGAAGAGCGCCACTGCCTGCAGCGCGATCCTGTCTTTCCAGGTTTCGCGCAGGGAGTCGAAGACTTCGAAGGAGATGCGGTGCTGCGGCGCAATGCTGTCGAGATGGGTGCGGAGCAGATGCGTGCCGTGCGCATAGGCCGAACGGAGCGAGAAATCCATGCGTTTCGCCACGTCCTCGGCCGACCAGCGGGCCTCACGGTCGGTGCCGACGGCTTCGAGCGCACCTATGAACGTGCCGTCCGGATTGGCCTTGCGCGGCCAGATATGGCCCTTGTCGATATGCGTGTGCATATCGGTGAAGCAGGGCCAGACCATGCCGTTGCGCAGGTCGAAGATGGTAGCATCGGAAGGGCCTGCGCCGGCGGCGGTGATCGTTTCGATCTTGCCGTCGCTGACCAGGATATCGACGCTCACCAGGCCTTCAATGCCCGAGCCGACGGGATCGGCGAGCAGCACCGATGGGACGGTGGCATTGGTCAGGACATAACGGTCACCGGATGGCGTCGTGGATGCCGAAACCATCAGTTTTCCCTCTTGACGCTGCTCTCATGCCAGCGGTGCAGCACCAGCCAGGAAATGAAACTCGTTGCCGCAAAGATCAGCACGCCGAGCACCGAGAGCATCAGCAGCGCCGCAAACAGGCGCGGTATCTTCATGCGGAAATTGGCCTCGATCAGGCGGAAGGCCAGGCCCGAACCGGCGCCGGCAGAGCCTGCGGCGAATTCGGCGACCACGGCAGCAATCAGCGCTAGACCACCGCCGATCCTCAGCCCGGTCATGAAATAGGGCTGCGCGGCCGGGATCTTCAGATAGAGGAGCGTCTGCATCGGGCTTGCGCCATAAAGTTCGAAGAGATTGAGGAGGTTATGGTCGACGCTTTTCAATCCCGTCACCATATTCGACAGGATCGGAAAGAAGGCTACGAGGAAGGCACAGATCAGCAGGGCCACCTGTGTCGTCGGCGCATAGACGAGGATCAGCGGCGAAATCGCCACGATCGGCGTCACCTGCAAAATGACCGTGATGGGATAGAAGGCAAGCTCGATCCAGCGCGACTGAACCAGGAATATTGCCATGGCGACGCCGCCCAGCAGTGCCAGGAGGAGAGCGATGAAAGTGATCCGCGCGGTGACCAGGAATGCGGGGAAGAGGATGCCCCAATCGCTGACCAGCGCCTTGGCGACGGCCCAGGGGCTCGGCACGAAATAATCCGGAGTGTCGCTGAACCAGACCGCAAAGGCCCAGACGGCCACCAGTGCGACGACCACAAGGATCGGGATGACGATCCTGAGCATCAATTCATTGCGCCGCATATCCTCCAACGACGCTGTCTGCCGGCCAGCCATCAATGCTCCTCTCCGCCCATCGCTTCCATCAACGAACGCGATACGCGCTCGCAGGTCAGGCGATAGCTCTCCGACGTTCGGTAATGGGCGGTTTTCTCCTCGACGCGTTCAAGCTCGAAATCCGCATGGACACGGCCCGGCCTGGCCTTCATCACCACGACGCGGGTCGAAAGGTAAGCGGATTCGAACACTGAGTGCGTGACGAAGATCACGCCGATCCCGGTGGTTTTCCACAGTGCCAGCACATCGTCGTTGAGTTTTTGGCGAGTGATCTCATCGAGTGCCGCAAAGGGCTCGTCCATCAGCAGCAGTTTCGGCTTGGTGACCAGCGCGCGGGCGATGGAGACGCGCATCTTCATCCCGCCGGAGAGTTCGCGCGGATAGGCATTGGCAAAATCGAAGAGACCGACCGTCGCCAGCGCCTCGGCGATCATCGGTCGCGCCGCGGTCTTCGGCATGCCGCGCAGGCGGAGCGGCAGGTAAACATTGCCGAACACCGTCTGCCAGGGCAGCAGCGTCGGCTCCTGGAAGACGAAGCTGATATCGCCCTCAGGCAGGCCTTTGCTGGAAATGCGCGAGCTCGGCCAATCGATCTGGCCGGACGTGACTCCACCAAGGCCAGCAATGATCCTCAGCGCCGTCGACTTGCCACATCCCGACGGTCCGAGCAGGCTGACGAATTCGCCGGGGCGCACCACCAGCGACATGTCGCTCAACGCAATCGTGCCGCTGGAGAAGGTCTTGGAGACCGCTGTCATGGTCACCAGCGGTTTGCTGGTTCGCGCCTGGGGCTCGGCCTGTTGCGGTTCATCCATGCTATGCGAAGCCCTGAGCAAGGGGATATCCGTCCCGCCTGGGCGGGACGTCATGTCGATGGCGATCGTCATTTCTTCAACGTCAGGCCGACGGCCTTGCAGACGAACTTGGCATCGAAGGCCTTCTTGAAATCCGTGTCGGCCTTGAACACCTTGATCGCCACCATTTCGTCGAAGAACTTCTTGTAATGCGCCTCGGTCATGCAGCCGATGCCCTGCGTCAGCGTGTCGCCGGAGTCGACGATGCCATATTCCTTGATCTTGGCGATGGAATAGGCGATCTGGCCGTCGGTCATGTCCGGATTGTCCTTCTTGATCAGATCGTTGGCCGCCTTGTTGTCGCCGTAGAGGTAATTGTACCAGCCGATAAGCGAGGCATCGACAAAGCGCTGCACCAGGTCCGGGTTCTTGGCGACGGTCGAGGACTGGGTGGTGATCATCGTCGAATAGGGCGAGTAGCCGGCATCGGCGATCAGGAAGACTTTTGGCTTCCAGCCCGCCTGTTTCTCGATTTCATAGGGCTCCGAGGTCAGGTAGCCCTGCTGGCCCGATTTGGCATCGGCGAGGAAGGGAGCAGGACTGAAATTGTAGGGCTTGTACTGGTCGTCACGAAAACCTTTGAAATTGGCTTTCATCCATTCGAAATAGGTGATGTAGCCGTCCTTGGAGAGAAACAGCGTCGGCAGCTTGGCGAGATCCTCGAACTTTTCGATTCCCTGGTCGGGATGGGCGATCAGCACCTGCGGATCCTTCTGGAAGATCGCGGCGACGTCGACGATCGGAATGCCCCCCTCGACGGCAGAGATTTCTTCCATGGGACCGCCCATGTAGAAGTCGATCTTGCCGGCAATCAGCAATGCGCTGTTGGCCGCGTTCGGTCCGCCCTGGACGATCGTGACCTTCAGGCCATATTTCTCGTAAGTGCCGTCGGCGACGGCCTGGTAGAAGCCGCCATGCTCGGCCTCGGCCAGCCAGTTGGTGCCGAATTTG
This sequence comes from Rhizobium sp. P2_G9, assembly GCF_056403475.1. Classification (NCBI taxonomy): domain Bacteria; kingdom Pseudomonadati; phylum Pseudomonadota; class Alphaproteobacteria; order Hyphomicrobiales; family Rhizobiaceae; genus Rhizobium; species Rhizobium sp. P2_G9. The sequence goes on from NZ_JBFUFK010000003.1 coordinate 146,315, forward strand.
ACCTCGTCGGCAGCCATGGCATGCGAGCCGAATGCCAGCCCCAGGCCGAAGAGTGCCAGCATCGCGTTGCATTTCAACAGGTTGCGCATTTTGCGTCGTTCCCCTCTATAGCGCCGGAACACCGCTATCGACGTCCCGCTGGAGCAATTGAGCGCTTGTATTGCGCCTTGAAAAGCATCAAATTTCGTGCGCAATGATGCCTTTTTGGCAATGGTCGGCGAAAAAGCCGCCAAACGGGCATGACGCCTAATGATTTGGCAGCGGATAGTCGGATGCTGCACTCACGCAAGCTCCTCTACATCAACGAAATTGCCCGCTGCGGCTCTATCCGCAAGGCGTCGGCACGGCTCAACGTCGCCTCATCCGCCGTCAACCGGCAAATTCTCGCGCTGGAGGAGGAGCTTGGCACACCGATCTTCGAGCGCCTGCCAAGAGGGTTGCGGCTCACCGCCGCCGGTGAACTCTGCATCGAGCATATCCGTGACGTGCTGAAGAACTATGAGCGGCTGGAAGGCCGCATCCGCGGACTGAAAATGCCGCAGGCCGGCAAGGTGTCGATGGTGGCGACGGTGGGTCTCGCGGCCGGGCCGCTGCCGGAAATCTTCGCCCGTTTCATTGAAGCGCATCCGCGCGTCCGCATTGCGCTCAGAAACGACGGTGGCTCGACGACGATCCAGCCGGTGGTTTCAGGCGAGGTGGATATTGGGCTGGGCTTCAACATACCGGCGACGCCGGGCATCCGCACGCTTGCCAATTTCGACGTGCCGCTTGGCGCCGTGCTGCCACCGGGACATCGGCTGGTGGCGCAGGACCGCATCAGTTTGACCGAAATAATCGAGGAGCCTTTGGTACTCGCGCAGCCGGGCACCAGTCTGCGCGAGGTGATCAACCTGGCGCTGGCGCCGTTGCCGGTTCCGATCGAGCCGATCCTGGAGACCAATTCGTCGGAAATGCTCAAGCAACTGGTCAAGCTGGGGACGGGACTGTCGCTGCTCAATCCGCTGGATGTGCTGAGTGAATGCCGGCGCGGGGAACTCGTCTACCGGCCGCTCGCCGACCCCTATGTCCGGCACCAGCCGATGAAACTTTTCACCCGCGCCCGCGCGCCGCTTGACGCCGCAACCAGTGTGTTCGTCGAATTCCTGCTCGGGGAGCTGGTGGAGATTGTTCGCGAAGTGGAGGGGCGGCCGGCGGTCCCGGCAGATCAGCGCGAATAGAGGTTGGAGAGGGGATAGTTGCTGATATCCTCGATCAGGTCGATAAAGCCCCTGGCCTGATGGGCCGCAATCAGTTCGCCCTTTTCCACCGTGGCGCTTGCCGCATCGCCGACCACGCCGTCCGGATTGAGGTCATGGGCGATCCATGCCAGCGAGTGCGGCGGCAGCGGCTGGAGAAACGTCGTGTTCTCCTTCATCCACTCGGCCTTCGAGCGGAAATTCCTGGCGCGGTCCATATGGACCAGGTCGGGCCGGAAATACAGCATCATCGAGGTTTCCACCTCGCCGCCATGGATGCCGTAAGCCGATTCGTGGGCGCTGATCATGCCCTCGGGATGGCCGAAACGAGCCCATTGCGTCGACACGACCGCCATGTTGAAGCGCACGCGCAGTTCGCGGGCGACAATGCTCATGATGTCGAGATTGCCGCCATGCGAATTGACGATCACCATCTTGCGGATGCCGGCTTCCGACACTTTCTGGCCGATCGCAGTCCAGGCCGGTATCAGGATGTCGGCGCCGAGCGATAGCGTGCCCGGCCCATAAATGTGCTCGTTGGCCTTGCCGATCTCCTGTGTCGGCAGGACCAGGATGTCGAGATGGTCGGGGAGATGCTTGCGGACCTCGGCAAGCATGCCATTGGCGATGCTGACATCCGTCGAGATCGGCAGATGCGGGCCATGCTGCTCCGTCGAGGCGATCGGCAGCACGGCGATGGTCTTGTCGGCATCGAGCAAGGCAAATTCGGGGCTGGTCAATTCGTTCCAGAAGAAAGGTTTGCCCATTGCCGATGCTCCACTTGCGATGCTCCTTGCTTCGGATAGGCAAAAAGCATGCGCGCGAAAAGCATCAATTTCCGCCCGCATCGATGCCTTTTTGCGTGCGGGGTATAGCCCCCGGCATTTAGCTCCTGCTGAGACATGATCGCCTGGACAGCTGCGGATTGAACTGGTCTCAGATGTTGGGCTTTTGCGGACTCTCGACGTGGACTGTCCGCTGATCAGTGATGCCCGTGGAATTCATCCGGGACCGGAACCTGGCGCTTGCCCGCTTCCTTGATGAGGCGGTCGACAGTGCCCGGCGCGATTGGTATCCCTCTCGCGAGCCGTCCCAAGGACTCCTTATATCCGCGTTCCCCCGGCAGCCAAATCTGCTCTGCATCGTCTGCTGGCGGCAGCGACCGGATCGCGTGGGCGAGCTGCTCGACTTCGTCGCCAAACGCCTTTTCCAGGCCAAAGGCCATCGGATCAATCGCCACGACGAGTCCGTTGAAGCCGGCATCCTGCTTTTCCAACAGCGCCCTGGAAATCAGCGGATTGCCGCCCAACACGCTCACCAGAATCTCGATCATCAATGACAGGCCCGATCCCTTAGGCCCGGCCATCGGCAGTACGGCCTTGACCTTGGCCGGGTCCGTCGTGGCCACGCCGTTGGCGTCCACGGCCCAGTCTTGGGGTATAGGCTTGCCGGCATCCTTGGCAGCCAAGATCTTGCCGAGCGCCACCGCGGCCGTTGACATGTCGAGAAGGATGGGGCGGTCCGGATCATCTGCCGGTACGCCGATTGCAAGCGGATTGGTGGAGACGCCCTCCGTGCGCGATCCGTGATAGACCATCAGCGGCTTGGACGCCGACATGACCAGGCCGATCTTGCCGCTTCTGGTCACGCGTTCGGCGAAATAGCCCACCGCTCCGGCATGGCTCGTATGCATGATCGAGCAAAGACCGATGCCGAATTGCCCGGCCAGCGCCACGGCATGGTCGCTGGTCATGATCATGCCGGAGGCGCCAGGCACCCGATCGCCCTCGATCACGGCGATCGCGCCGAATTGCCGGGCGAATTTCGGCTCCGCGCGACCGTTGACGATCCCCTGTTCGACCATTTCGACATAACGGGGAATACGCAGGACGCCATGGGACTCGGCACCGCGCAGATTGGCCCAGACCAGGAGTTCGGCGGTCTGTCGGGCGTAGTCCGGCCGAAAACCGCCGGCTTCGAGGAGCGCTGCCGCAAAGGTTTCCAGCGCGTCCTTGGCAATCATCGTCTTTCCGCTGCCATCACTCATGACGCAGCGCCGAGCGGAGAGGGGAAGAACTTATCGAGCCAGCCCTTGAGCATGGCCTTGGTGCGCGGCGCGTCACCCGGCGCCAGCGGAAAATGCGCGGTCGTGTCGATCAGCATCAGTTCGGTCGGCTGTCCGGCCTTTTCGAACATGCGGATCGATTCCACGGTGGGGGTGATGATGTCATTGGCCGTGTGGAACAGGAGCAGGGGGCGTGGCGCGATATTGGCGACGACATCGTCGGCACGGAAATTATACATCGACCAGGCAGTTTCGACCGGGATCTCCATGATAGCCTTGGGCGAGAGATTCTTACGCAGATGTTCGGGGATAGGCACTGCGTCGAAGCGTGACATCCACAGGCTTTCGCCGGTTTCCTGCTTGTGCTTGCGGCCATTTTCCAGAATGCCGGTGAATTTTCCCCAGGCATCCGGTGTGGGGTGCTGGCCGCGGAATTTGCGCTCGCCATTGCCCCAACCGCAAGAGGAGAGGCAGCAGGCGAAGCGCTCGTCGACACCGGCCGCATAGACCGAAACCGCAGCGCCAAAACTGTGACCGGTAATGCCGATCCGCCTGGGATCGACTTCCTCGCGTCCGGCAAGAAAGGTCAGCGCATTCTTGGCATCCGCCACCTGGTCGAAGCAGCGCACCTGGGCACGCTCGCCCTCGCTTTCGCCGCAGGAGCGGAAATCGAAGCGCAAGGCAATATAGCCGAAGGCTTCCATCATCTCGGCCTGGATCTGGGCGTGGCTTTCATCCTTTGAGCCAACGAAGCCGTGGCAGACGATGAAGGCCGGCAGTTTCTGGCCCGGCTTGCGCCCATCCGGAACGTGCAGGACGGCGGAGAGTTTCAATCCATCGGAAAGGAATGTCAGTTTCTGCTGCATGTCGTTCGCCTGTCGCTGTCAGTCGATCTTGGTGAAGGGGTGGAAATATTCGCGCCACTCGACGGGCGCCGGCGTGCCCCAGACATTCATGTCGCGGACATTGCCGGGGCGTTCCAGATTGGTGATGACGCGGGGCGTGAAATCGGCATCGTCGGCGATGTGGGCCATGACACCGGAGCATTCGATCATCATGCCGCTGGCATCGGTATAGTAAGCATAGGTATTGTCGCCGGGACGATGGCGGCCGGGTCCCCACATCAGCTGCTTGTCGAACGTGTCGAGAATGTCGCCCAGACGCAGATACTGATTGAATTCCAGGAATTCGAACGACACATGGTGCAGGCCCGGAGCCGTGCCGAGGACCAGTCCGAGAACATGGTGCTGGCGATTGCCGCCATACATCCAGCTCAAACCGTCATTGATCATCCGCTCCGACAGCTTCATGCCGCCGATCGCTTCCATCTGGCTGCGCGTGGCGGCAGGATCGGGCGTGATCAGGTTGATGTGGTCGATGCGGTTGGGGCCGACGCCCTTGGTCGGATAGCGGCGGCCATAGGTGACGTTGCGGATCGGCGAATGAATTTCGAAGCGCAGGCCTTCCGGCGTCGCAAAGGTGACGCCGGCGGCAATGCAGTCCATGCTCGGCGCGCGTGACAGGATTTTGCAGCCGGCTGCCTCGATGCGCGAGGCGGCTTCCGCCACCAGATCCGGCGTCAGTGCTTCCAGCCCGATCGTATGGGCAGAATTTTCCTCGGAATGGACGAGGACAAGCTCGGCAGCGCGCCCATTGGAGCTCAGCCAGGTCTGCCCGTCGCCGCGGTGGGTGACTTGCAGACCGAGGATCTCGGTCGCGTCGCGAATAACCGCGTCCGGATCGACAACATTGACCTTCATATGGCCGACGGCATGCACGATGTGCGTCATCAGTTCCTCCCATAAATTGAGTGCCGCTTGGGCAATTCGGTGAGCTTAGATACGACAGATCGCGGACGGTGGCAATATATTTCGAAAATTTTGTTTTTATCGAAATTATCTCAGGTGGCCGCACCGACGCTATTGCGCAGCAATCCGACCCCTTCGATCTCCACTTCGACCACATCGCCGACCGTGAGGAATCGCGGCGGCTGCAGGCTCGATCCAAAACCCTTGGGCGTGCCTGTGACGATGACATCTCCCGGCTCCAGCGCGGTGAACTGGCTGAGATAGGAAATGAGCCAGGGGATGGAAAATATCATGCGTCTGGTATTGGTGCTTTGCCGTACTTCGCCGTTCACCCTCGTTAACAGATCGATGGCGAGGGGGAGGGGGAGGGTGTCGGCGGAAACCATCCAGGGGCCAAATCCGGCTGTGCGGATGAAATTCTTGCCGGGCGTGAACTGTGAGGAATGTTTCTGCCAGTCGCGCACGCTGCCGTCATTGAAGCAGCTGTAGCCGGCGACGTGGCGCAAGGCATCCGCTTCGGCAATCCTGTGCCCCGGCCTGCCGATGATCACCGCAAGCTCGCCCTCGTAGTCGAATCGGTCGGAGAGTTCGGGCTTCAGAAGCGGTTCGTCATGTCCGGTCTGCGATATGCCGAACCGCGTGAACACGATAGGATATTCCGCCGTGTCGGAGGTCGCCTCGTCGGTTTCGCGGTAATTGGTGGCGACGCAAAGAACCTTGTCCGGATTGGGAATCACCGGCAGATAGCTGATATCGGAAAGCGGGTAGTCAGGCGTGGCGTCACGCTCGGCGCCAAGGGTCTCGAAATGGTGGGCGATATAGGCTTTCAGATCCGGCAACCCGCTCTGCTTGCCGAGATCGCATATTCCATCGCCGACAAGGCAGCCGTAGCCGGCCATGCCCTGGCGGATATAGCTTAAATAGCGCATGACACCTCCCATAATTTCGAAATTTATGATATTATCGTAAACAATGAGCCGCTCGAGTGGCAAGCGCACAGCGGGAAAAATTTGTAGAGAAGATCAGAAAGTTGATTTTTTTCGAAAATTTTTGTAGTGACCTGAAAGCCGGTGGGTTCCGGCCCGTTTGCACGTCTATCCCGGGAGGCAGGTTTGGAACAGAAGCTTGGCAGCGAAACGAGAGCTGGCGATGTCCTCCAGCGGATGCGGCTGGATATCATCAACTGCGATCTCAGGCCGGGCGAAAAGCTTCGCTTCGAGAGCCTCAAAACCAAGTATGCGGTCAGCTTCTCGACGTTGCGCGAGGCATTGTCGCGCTTGGCGGCCGAGAATCTGGTCATATCGGAGGGCCAGCGCGGATTCATTGTGGCGCCCGTCTCGATCGCCGATCTCAACGATTTGACCGATGTGCGGGTCCTGATCGAGCGCGAGGCCCTGTCGAAGTCCATCCGCAAGGGGGACGACCGCTGGGAGGCCAATATCCTCTCGACATTCCACCGCATGGACAAGCTGCAGCAGCGGCTCGGGCGGGAATACTACCTGTCAGAGGAATGGACCGGCGTGCACGGTGAATTCCATTATTCGCTCGTCTCGGCCTGCGGCTCCCCGGTGCTGCTGGAAATCCGATCTAAGCTTTTCGAACGGGCTCATCGCTATCGCCGCATGTCGTCGCAGTTCCGGCCGAAATGGCGTGAAAAGGACGTCGAGCACAAGCAGATCGCCGACGCCGCGCTGGCGCGCGATGAAGAGAAGGCGTTGCGCCTGATCGACAGGCATATTCGCGAAACCAGCGAAAATGTCATCGAGCATGCCGGCCATCTTTTCGAGGATGCCAAGGCCGCAACCAAGGCCAGAAAGCGCGCGGTCGCTGACGCGGCCGAATAGCGCGCGCCGCATCGTCCGCAGCCACGGACTCTTCCGCAAAGAGAAATCATTGTTGGTACTCGGCTTCAATTATGCCGATTTTTCGGTGTGCGGCTTGCTGCGCCCAACATGTCAAATATCAGACGAAATCCATTTTTTACGAAATCGCTTGAATTTTCGAAATTCTTGGAGTAGGTAGTCTTCACGATGGAGGATCGGCCCGGTCGAAGGGCCGGAAAATTCGTAGTGGAGGAAGAATTCATGACTATCCCGGAGACAATGACGGCTGCGCGCATGCACAGGGTCGGCGGCGAGCTCAAGATTGAAACGCTGCCCACGCCCAAGCCGGGCGATATGGATGTGCTGGTTCGCGTCAAGGCCTGCGGCATCGTTCCCAATCTCGGCAATATTCTCGCCAATTGGACGACCTGGTTCCCGCATATGCCATTGCCGCCTCTGCCCGCCGTCTTCGGCCTCGATCCCGCCGGCGAAATCGCGGCGGTCGGCCGCCAGGTGCATGGCCTGAAAGCCGGCGATCGGGTCTATGTCAATCCGGGCCGCAGCTGCGGCACCTGCCGCCATTGCCGCCGTGGCGATAGCATTTCCTGCAAGCACTATGCCTTTCAGGGCTATTTCGGCTTCAGCACCGATGCGATGCAGACTTTTGCCGATTATCCGATCGGCGGCCTGAGCGAATATATGGTGGCTCCGGCCTCGGCGATCGTAAAAGTTCCCGACAATATGAGCTTTGATCAGGCTGCCCGCCTCGGCTATCTCGGTACGGCCTATTCGGCGCTGAAGAAAGTCAATGCCGGTCCGGGAGACACGATCCTCGTCAACGGCATCAGCGGCACGCTCGGGATCGGCGCTGCGATCTTCGGCCTGGCCATGGGCGTCAACAAAATCCTCGGCACGGGCCGCGACAAGAACCTTCTAGAAGAAATCAAGGCGCTGGCGCCGAACCGTTTCGAGGTTTTCTCCATCGATGACGGCTCCGTCACCGATTTCGCTCTGGCGCATACCGACGGCGAAGGCGCGGATGCCTTCATCGATTGCCTGGGTCCGGGTGCCAAGCACGAAACCTTCCTGCAAGGACTGCGGGGCATGCGCCGCGGCGGTATCGGCGTCGATGTCGGCGCCGTTGCCGGCCCGGTGGCGCTCGATGTGCACTGGCTGATGGACCACAATCAGCGGCTCTACGGTTCGGCATGGTTCACCACGCTCGAAGGCCAGGAAATGGCCGATATGGTCGCATCCGGCGTCGCCGACCTCTCAATATTGGAAACCCATGGCTACCCGCTTGCGGAGGTCAACACGGCGATATCAGGCATTGCCCAGCGGCATGGCGGTTTCTCGAATTACGTGATCTATCCTTGATCTGCTTGCCCCCGCGTGACCAGCGCGGGCTGCCCGAACATTCTGTCATGTGGGAGGACATCATGACTTTCAGACGTGTTGTGACTGCTAAGAATGCCGCCGGCAAATCGGTGGTCGTCAGCGATGGGGTTTCGCCCCGGGAGATGGCGCTCAAGCATACGCCGGGCTTCGTCGCGGCTCCGATCTGGACCGTTGCAAACGTGCCGTCGCTGCCGCATGACGGCAACGATCCGATGGCCGTCAATGGAACGCTGCTGCATCCGGCCGGCGGCTCTACGTTCCTGGTTGTGACGTTTCCGCCCGATGCCGTGATGATGTCGCCGGATTTTCGCCCCGATCTCGCCGGCCCGGAACATGCGGCAGCAGCACCCGGCATTGCCGAGACCTTCGAGATGGAAAGTCCCGGCATGCACACCACGCCTACGCTGGATTACGGCGTGGTGCTAAACGGACAGATCGTGCTGGAACTGGATGATGGCGCCACCGTCACCCTCAATGCCGGCGATACCTTCGTTCAGCACGGACCACGCCACGCTTGGCGCAATCCCGGTAATGCGTCGGCGACGGTCGCCTTCGTCATGATCGGCGCGCAGGCGAAGTAAACCCCATTCGCCGGCAATGCATTTCGACTGGCCCTGCGGCAAGCAGGGCCGGCGTGAGGAGAATTTTGCCTATCAATCCACGGATGGTCATCGCGATCGAGGGAGGAAGATCATGGTTGAACTGACAAGACGAAATGTGCTGGTGGCGGCCGGTTCCGCTGCCGTTGCACTGGCGGCGGGTTTGCCGGCGCGCGCCGAGAGCCGGACATCCGTCCGGATCGGCTATATCGTCTCCAAGACCGGCGTCAACGCGCCGGGTGCGGGCACAACGACGATTCCGAATTACGAGTTGTGGGCGGCGGATGTCAAAGCGGCAGGTGGCCTGGCGATGCCGGATGGAAGCCGCCTGCCGCTGGAGATCATCGCCTATGACGATCGGTCGCAAACCGAAGAAGTCGTGCGCGGCATCGAGCGGCTCGCGCGGCAGGACAAGGTCGACTTCATCCTGTCGCCATGGGGGACGGCGTTCAATCTGGCGGTTGCGCCGCTGATGGATCGCTTCGGCTATCCCCAGCTCATCGGAACGTCGCTCATTCCCGATGAGATCGATGTCCACGCCAAGTGGAAGCGCAGCTTCTGGTTCCTGGGGTCTGCCGGCGACTATGCCTCGGCGCTCGCAGCGGTGACCCTGTCGGCCGGTGATGCGACCAACAAAAAGGTCGCCATCATCTCCGTTGCCGACGGTTTCGGCATCGAACTCGTCAAGCAGGCGCGCGCCAAGCTTCCGGAAGCCGGCATGCAAATCGTGATGGACAAGTCCTATCCGATCGGCACGCAGGATTTCGCCTCGCTGCTCAACGAGGCCGCCGGTTCCGGCGCCGATATCTTCATGGCGCTGTCCTATCCGCCGGACACGTTCGCGATCACCAAACAGGCGCGGCTCAATTCCTACAATCCGAAGATCTTCTACACCGGCGTCGGCACGAGCTTTCCGGTTTTCTCCGACATCAACGAAGGCAAGGTCGAAGGCGTCATGAGCCTCGGCGGCATCGACGTTTCACGGCAGGAAATGCAGGGCTATGTCGAGCGGCATAAGAAGCTTATCGGCGCGCCACCCGACTATTGGGCGAGTTCGGTCATTTATTCCAGCCTGGAGATCTTGCAGCAGGCGATCGCGCGACGCGGCCTCGACCGCGATGCGGTGACGCAGGAGATCGCCAGCGGCAGCTTCGACACGATCATCGGCACGATCAAGCTGTCCGAGAATCGGATGACGGATCTCTGGCTGCTCGGACAATGGCAGGGCGGCGTGTTTGTCGGCGTAGCGCCGGCCGACCGGCCGGGCGCGCTGCCGGCCGTCGTGCCGAAGCCCGCCTGGGCATAGGCGAGGGCACTTTCGATGCTGATCACCACACTCGTCGTCGGTCTTGTTCTCGGCGGAACCTTCGCGCTCATGGCGCTTGGCCTGACCATTCAATATGGCGTCGCCCGCATCATGAACCTGGCCTATGGCGAGCTGGTGATCGGCGGCGCGTTCCTGACCTATCTTGCGGTGTCGTCCGCCGGCTTGAACCCGTTCCTTGCCTTTCTGATCGTCGTGCCGCTGGGTTATCTGGCATCCTACCTCATCTACACTGTTATCATGCGGCCGCTGGAAAAGCGGTCGCGCGGCTCCGGGCGGCTGGAAGTCGACTCCATCCTGGTGAGCTTCGGGCTGATGTTCCTGTTGCAGGGCGTCTACGTATCGTCCTTCGGCAGCGGCTTCACGGGTTACAACTGGCTCGAAATCCCCATCGACATTCTCGGAACCAAGATCTCGGCGGGCCGTCTGGTCGGCGCGCTGCTCGCGGTGGCGATCGGCGGTGCACTCTATCTGGCGATGCGGAAAACCCGCTGGGGCATGGCGATGCGCGCTGTGGCTTCCCGGCCTGGCTTTGCGCCGCTCGTGGGTATCGACAACCAGCGGCAGGCACGCGCCGCTTTCGCGTTGGGCGGCGCGCTGGCCGCGGCCGGCGGCGTGGTCCTGTCGATGTATCAGCCGTTCACGCCCACCGATGGCGTCTTCCTGACGATGAAGGCGCTGGTCGTGGTGATCATGGGCGGCGTCGGCAATCTCGCCGGCGCGATCGCTGCCGGCCTGATCCTGGGCCTGGTCGAAGCCGGTGTCTCGGCGGCGGTCGATCCCGGCCTGACGCTCGCTACAACCTATGCCATTTTCCTCGCGGTGCTGCTCTGGCGGCCGAACGGGCTTTTCAGTTGAGGCGCACATGAAGACGTTCGGCTTTCCCTTTTTGCTCTGTCTGCTCCTCGCCGGGTTAGCCGCCGTGCCGTTCTTCGTCGAGGATTATGGCCTGGGGCTCGCGATTGGCGTGATGGGCTATGTCGCGCTTACCTCGAGCTGGGCTTTGTTTTCAGGCCYGACGCGCTACGTCTCACTAGCCACCGTGGCGTTCTTCGGGGCGGGGGCCTACACGGTCGCCGTCCTCGCCGATGACCTGCCGTTCTATCTGATCCTCGTCGTCGCGGCGCTGATCGGGCTTGTTGCATCGCTGGTCGTCGGCTTGGCGACGCTGCGGCTGGCCGGTGTCTATTTCGTCGTCTTCAGCTTCGGTCTCGCCGAAATGGTCCGGCAATTGCTGACCTGGTATGAGGTCAACATCACCGGCACGCTCGGCCGCTACATCTTCGTCGATGTCGACACATCAGGCATTTATTACCTGCTGCTGGCGGTATCCGCAGTGGCGCTGGCGATCCGCTGGTGGATCGACCGGGGCAGGCTCGGACTGGCCGTACGGGCCATCGGCGACGATGAGGTCGTCGCGCGCCATGCCGGCGTCGATGTCACCCGCGTCAAGCTCGTGCTGTTCGCCATCAGCTCCGTACTCATCACTCTCATCGGTGCCATAGAGGCGCCGCGCTGGACCTATGTCGAACCGAGCATCGTCTTCAATCCGACGATATCCTTCCTGACGCTGATCATGGCACTGCTCGGCGGTGCATCGCGGCTGTGGGGGCCGGCCTGCGGCGCCGTGCCGTTGTTCTTTCTGTTCGAATGGCTCTCCGGCCGCTTTCCGGATCATTATTCCATCATTCTCGGCCTGCTCTTTATCGCCATCGTCTTCCTGTTTCCGGATGGCGTGCTAGCCCGGCTGGAGCAGCTTTGGAAATATTTGAGCGCGCGAAGCGGCAAGTCGAACGGTTCGCAAGAGGTGTCGCATGAGCAGCTTGCTTGAACTCAAAAACCTCAGGAAGGAGTTCGGCGGCCTGGTTGCCGTCAACAATGTCGGCATCTCCGTTACAAAGGGCGAGGTCGTCGGCCTTCTCGGCCCGAACGGATCGGGCAAGACCACGGTGATGAACCTGATTTCCGGGGCTCTCAGTCCGACCGGAGGCGAAGTCCTGCTCAACGGCGCGCCGGTTCACCACATGCCGGTTCATTTACGCGCACGGCAGGGTATCGCCCGCACGTTCCAACTGGTGCGGCTCGCTGCCTCGCTCAGCGTCCGGGACAATGTCGTGCTTTCGCTCGCCTTCGGCCGTCGTCCGCTCTGGGGTCACGCGGCCCATGAGCGTGCGGATGAGGTGCTCGCAATGGTGGGGCTGGCGGGCCGAGGTCAGGCTTCGGTGCATGATCTCAATTACATCGACCAGAAGCGGCTCGAACTCGCCCGTGCCATCGGGCCGGCGCCGGATATTCTCCTGCTCGACGAGTGGCTTGCCGGGCTGAATCCCACCGAGCTTGGAACCGGGATCGAGCTCATCCGCTCGCTCGGTCATACCGGAATGACCATCCTGTTGGTGGAACATATCATGGAGGCCGTGCGCGAGCTCTGCCCACGCTGCGTGGTGATGAGCGCCGGCAGCGTCATCGCCGATGGTCCCACGGCGACGGTCCTGGCGGACGCCAACGTCGTCGCTGCCTATCTGGGAGAGTTCGATTATGCTTGAGGCACGCAATCTGTCGGTTCGCTATGGCAAGCATTTGGCTCTGGACGATGTTTCCATGAAGGTCGACAAGGGCGAATGCGTGGTCATTCTCGGCGCGAACGGCGCCGGCAAGTCGACGTTGCTGCGTGGGCTGACGGCTATGGTGCCGCTTTCGGGCGGCGGTAAGGTGGCGTTCCTGGCAAAGGACATTACCCGTCTCGCTGCCCACAAGGTCGTAGAATGCGGCATTGCGCATGTTCCGGAGGGGCGGGGAGTCTTTACCGAAATGACCGTGGACGAAAACCTCTGGCTCGGCGCCAATCCGAAACGCGCGCGTGAAGGCGTGGGAACCCGCCGTGAAGAGGTGCTGAAACTCTTTCCCAGGCTTGCCGAGCGCAGGGCGCAGCGGGTCGGCACCATGTCCGGCGGCGAGCAGCAGATGGTTGCCGTCGCGCGCGCCCTGATGTCCAAGCCCGATCTGCTGTTGCTGGACGAGCCCAGCCTCGGTCTGGCGCCGATCGTGGTCGGGGAGCTGTTTCAAGCGCTCAAGCGCATTCGGGATACGGGAATGTCAATGCTGGTGGTCGAGCAGAACGTCCGCGCCAGCCTGTCGATCGCAAGCCGCGGCTATCTTCTCGAAGCCGGCCGGATCGTGGGTGAGAATACGGCTGACAATCTCCGCAACGATCCGGCTGTGAAGAAAGCTTTCCTGGGTCATCATTAAAGGTGCCGGGCATGAGAATGGAAAGTGCTTGATGGGAAAGATCGAATTCACACATCTGTCCGATGTGTCGCCCGACGTCGTGGTCGTCGGTCTGGGGCCGGTCGGGATCACACTCTGCAATATCCTCGGAAGCCTGGGCGTCAAAGTCCTGGGCGTGGATGCGAGGGAGGATGTCTATCCCCTGCCGCGGGCGATCGGCATGGATCATGAAGTCATGCGCATCTTCCAGACTATCGGCGTCGCCGATGATCTGGCTGATGTCGTCGGAGAATATCGGGATTCGGAATACCGTGCCGCAGACGGTTCGCTGTTGCGCCGGTTCATCTCGCCACCGCCACCACACAAACTGGGCTGGCCGGCCTATATGACCTTCGTCCAGCCTGAACTTGAGCGAATCCTGCATGAAAAAGCAAAGGCGTGGGATACCGTCTCGCTGCTGACCGGCACCGAGATTGTCGCGCTGGAAAACCCGGACAAGCCGCATCTGTCTCTGCGCGATATCGCCACGGGTGAGACGGCCGCTCTGGCGGCACCTTTCGTGGTCGGCTGTGACGGTGGCCCCAGCTTCGTCCGGCGCAGTCTCGGAATCAGCTTCGAGGACCTCATCTTCGATCAGCCCTGGCTGGTCATCGACGTCATTCTCGGCGATGAAGCACATGACTTGCCGGAAACCAATGTGCAGTTCTGCCATCCGGCACGACCCCATACATTCGTCGTGCTACCGGGCAATCTGAGACGCTGGGAGTTCATGTTGCTTCCCGGGGAAACACCGGAAGAGATCAATCAGCCGGAGCGCATCTGGGAGCTGCTTTCGCCATTCATCAGGCCGGGGCAGGCGGAGATCTGGCGCTCGGCTACCTACCGCTTCCACGCACTGGTGGCGGAACGCTGGCGGGTCGGCAATGTCTTTCTGGCTGGCGACGCCTGCCACATGACACCGCCCTTCCTGGCGCAGGGCATGGTCCAGGGCATCAAGGATGCCGCCAATCTCGGATGGAAGCTGGCGCACGTTCTGAAAGGGGCGCTGTCACGCTTGCTGGACAGCTACGAGCAGGAGCGGCGGCCACTGGTGCGCAAGGTGATTGCGATCACCAAGGGACTGGGCGAGGTCATCTGCGAGACCGACGAAGACATGGCGAGGCGCCGCGATGAGAATATGAAGGCGCTTGTCCGCGACGGCAAAGGCATACAGGTGCGGCAGGACCTGTTTCCGCCGATTGCAGACGGTCTGATCGCGCTTCATTCGATGGGTGAGCCGATGCCCGGGGCCGGTGAGGCCTGCCCTCAGCCTCGAATAGGCGTTGAGCAAGGTTCAGTTTTGCTGGATGATGTTATCGGCCAGAGTTTCGCACTTCTGATCGATGGCTTCGATATCAGCGAGACCAATCGTCAGCGGGCGAGCCGGCTCGATATTGCCGTCTTTGAATTCGGATGTGATGGGATGGGCCCGGTGGAAGCAGACGGCGTCCTGCGCAACTGGCTCGCCGGTCACGGCGCTAGCGCCGTCTTAATGCGTCCCGACAGGGTGGTGTTCGGGCTGGCCGAGGACAACAGCGGGTTGGAAGCCCTGTTGGACCAGCTCGGATCATGGTTCGGCCGAAGCAGCATAGACGCGGCCGGTCAATCGGCCCGCCTGGCCGTCTGACATTTGCTCATTCGGTCGGTTGAGCGTCGGGCGTCAGCGTTCTCGCAATATCCGCCAAAAGCTGCCGTGCCCAGCGATGCAGGCCGGAGCGGTGCGTGCGCTCGGTCCAATACATGTCAATCTCGATCGGAATGTGGATCGGGAAGGGCCGAACCGCCAGGCGATCCCGATAGGCGCTCGCCATGCGATTGGGAATGGTCGCCACCAGGTCGGTGCCGGCGATCATCAGGTCTAGGCTGTCGTGGCCCGGCAGCGTCAGCTGCGGCTTGAGCGTGATGTCGCGGAGGCGCAGCGCCTCGAAATAAAGCGCGTGCCATTGGCCGTTATAGGTCACTGTGACATGCGCTGCCGTTTGATAGCGGTCGAGCGTCAGTTCGCCTTCTGCAAGTGGATTGGCACGGTCCATCACGCAGGAATAATGATCCGAAACGATATGCCGGCGGAAATAGCCTTCGCCCAGGATTCGCACCGGGCCAAGGACGATATCCGCACTATTGTCCTTCAATTGCCGCTTGCCGTTGACCGCTGATTCCAAGAGGTTGAGGACCACGCGTGGTGCCACTGGACGCAGGGCGGCGAGATAGGGCGGCACAAGCAGAAAACGCTCATGATGATTGCAGGAGAGCGTCACCGAGCCTTCCGCGGTCGATGGATCGAAATCGCTGGGTGCCGCAATTGCGTGCATACGATTGACGATCTCGCGTGCCTGCGAGACGAGATCGCGGCATTTCTCGGTTTCTGCGACACGGTTGCCCTGGCGGACGAACAGCGGATCGCCGAAGGCACGACGCAGCCGGTCGATCGTATAACTGACGGTCGACTGGCTGACATCGAGCATGGCCGATGCGGCGGAAAACGAGCCGCAATCCGACACCGTCACCAGCATATGCAGCGTGCGCAGATCAATTTGCCCCAGTTCCTCAGGCAGCATCGATAGTCCCTGTCATCGAAAAAGTCGATGACCTCGATCGTATCCATCCAATTGGCAGAAGGGAAGCCCTGTACTACGCTCCGTTCATGAAGTTTGCTTTGGAGGAAGCAGTGGGAGAGGTTTTTACCCAGTCAGAAGTCGCGCGCGCCGTTCCGGTAATCTCGGACGTGTCTTTCGCCGACCTGCTGAAAGACCCATATCCGACGTTCAAGCGTGCCCGGGACATGGCGGCAGTGGTCCGGATCGAGGCGGCCAACATCATGGTCGCCACGCGCTACGACGACATCATGGCAATGGAGCGCGACCCCGAGACGTTCTCTTCGGAAAACCCGCAATCTCTTGTCAACAAGGTCATGGGTCACACGATGATGCGCAAGGACGGCGAGGCCCATGCCGTGGAACGCAAAGCGGTCGAGCCCGCTTTGCGGCCGGGTGCGGTCAAATCCTGCTGGGCGCCACGGCTCGAGGCGATCTTCGACGAGATCATGGCCGGGTTCGAAAGGGAGGGCGAGGCCGATCTCTTCGATGTGCTGGCAGCGCCCATGGCCGGCAGGGCATTGGCCGAAGTGCTTGGCTTTCTCGATGTCGACTGGCAGACCATGGCGCTCTGGTCGCAGTGCCTGATCGATGGCGCGGGTAATTATTCCGGCGACGCTGACATTTCCCGCAAGGCGGCTGAGGCCGCGAAAGGGGTCGAGGCAGCCGTCGATCACGCTTTGCCCTATTATCGCGACAATCCCAACACATCCGTCCTGTCGTCGATGGTTCATGCTGATCAGCCGCATACGATCGAGCAGATCTACGCCAATATCAAAGTCGCCGTCGGCGGCGGGCTGAACGAGCCGCGCGATTCCATTCTGACCATGGTTCTCGGACTGTTGCAGAATCCTGACCAGCTTGGGCGCATTATGGCGGATGCCAATCTTTGGCCCACCGCCTTCGAAGAATCCGTGCGCTGGATTTCGCCGATCGGCATGTATCCGCGGCGCGTGACCCGCGACATCGCATTCTCAGGCGTGCAATTGCGGGCCGGCGACCAGGTCGGCCTCTGCGTCGGCGCCGCCAATCGGGATCCGAACCGTTTCGACGCGCCCGACCGCTTCGATGTGTTCCGCGAGAAGAAGTCGCATCTGGCCTTCGGCGCCGGTGCGCATTTCTGCGCTGGCACCTGGGTCGCGCGGCACATGGTCGGCCGGCTCGTCGTGCCGAAACTGTTCGAGAGGCTGCCGAACCTGCGGCTCCGGAACCCGGATGCGGTGCGCATCCAAGGCTGGGTCTTCCGCGGCCCGACAACGCTTCCGGTCGTCTGGGACTGCTGAGAGGAGATCACGATGATGATGATTACATTCGCCCTTCCCAATGGGAAGGAACAGTCCTGCACGGCCAGAGAAGGCCTGAGCCTGATGGAAGTCGCGCTGCAGAACTCCATTCCCGGCATCATCGCCGAATGTAACGGTTCTGCGGCCTGTGCCACCTGCCATGTCGTCGTCGATGATCATCTCGCCGCCGCGCTCGACCCGATCAGCGAGCACGAGAACGACATGCTCGATTTCACCGAGGCGCCGCGACAGGCCGGCAGTCGCCTGAGCTGCCAGATCCGGGTGGATGGCCGCCTCGACGGCAGCCTGATCACCATCCCCGCCGCCGGTTGAGCCATGGTTGATCGCGTCGTCATCGTTGGTGCCGGCCAGGCGGGATTTGCCTGCGCTGCGAAACTGCGGCAGCAGGGTTTTTCGGGAGCAATCACGCTGTTCGGCGATGAGGGTGTCGTGCCCTATCAGCGTCCGCCGCTGAGCAAGGCCTATCTGCTCGGCAAGCTCGAGCCGGAACGCATGGCCTTCCGCGCGTCCGATTTTTTCGTGAGCGTGGCGATCGACCTCCGCGTCAACGAACCGGTCCTGGCAATCGACCGGGAATTGCGGCTTGTCGTGACCAAGGCGGGTCGTTTGTCTTACGATCACCTCGTTCTGGCAACAGGCGCGAGCCCGATCGAACTCCCGGCTCGGATACGCGGCGACGTGGCAAAGGTGTTCCATCTCCGAACGATGGCCGATGCGGACCGGTTGCGGCCAATGCTGCATGACGGAGCGCGTATTCTCGTTGTCGGTGGCGGCTATGTCGGCCTCGAAGTGGCTGCGGCCGGGCGTCAGGCGGGTGCGACCGTGACGCTCATCGAAATGGCAGATCGCATCCTTGGCCGCGTGGCTGCGGAGCCCACGGCCAGACATTTGCGCGAACTTCATGCCTCCCAGGGCGTCACGATTCGCGAGGCGGTCGGTCTCGACACGCTGATCGTGGACGGGCCGGCGATCATGGCCGCGTTGACGGACGGCACGCGCCTATCCGTCGATGCGGTCGTGGTGGGGATTGGTGTTCGCCCCAATAGCGGTCTCGCCGAGCGTGCTGGGCTGACGATTGGCAATGGTGTCATGGTCGACGCGAGTGGCCGGACATCGGATCCTCATATCTGGGCTGCAGGGGATTGCGCATGCTTCCTGCATGATGGCGATTGGATTCGTCTCGAATCCGTTCCGCATGCGATCGCGCAAGCCGAACAGGTCGCCTGCAACATTCTCGGCGAGAATTGTCCTTATCGTCCGCGACCATGGTTCTGGTCGGATCAATATGCGACGAAACTGCAGATCGCCGGCCTCAACCGCGGCTTCGATCACACCGAGGCTGCCACGGGTCCGGCGGAGGATAGTCTGCGTGTCTCCTATTTCCGCGCCGGCAACCTGATCGCCGTCGACTGCATCAACGATGCCCGCGGCTTCATGACCGCCAAGCGCGAACTTGGACTTGTTTAGCGAAAAGCCTCGTCTCCTGACGTCGGTTGTGCAGGCGGAAACGTTTAGGGTTGCAAACGCCCATTTCCAACCCAGCCCTATGCCAGGCGAGATTCGTCATTGAAGCGATGCAGGTTAGCGTCGTCGAACCAGATCGCGGTCACGCTTCCGATGCGAACGTCGTGATTACCATCCATTTTGATGGTTAGCGTCCCGACCGAGGCCGTTTCGACATAGAGCAGCGTTTCCGACCCTAGATGCTCGACATGGCGGATACTGCCGTGCCAGCGGCCGTCGCCACCGATCTTCAGGTGTTCGGGGCGGATGCCGATCAGCTTGGCGCCAAGCACCTCTGCCTCCGGCCCCTCAATGAAATTCATCTTTGGTGAGCCGATGAAGCCGGCGACGAATGCTGTGGCCGGGCAGGAATAGAGATCCATCGGCGGACCGACCTGCTCGATCCGGCCGCCGTTCAGCACGACGATCTGATCCGCCATGGTCATCGCTTCCACTTGGTCGTGGGTGACATAGACCATGGTCGCCCCCAGGCGCTCATGCAGTTCGGCCAGTTCGACCCGCATCTGGGAACGCAAGGCCGCGTCGAGATTGGACAGCGGCTCATCAAACAGGAAGACCTTGGGTTTGCGAACGATGGCACGGCCGATGGCCACGCGTTGGCGCTGGCCGCCCGAGAGCTGGCGAGGCTTGCGGTCGAGAAGCGATGTCAGTTGCAGGATCGAAGCGGCTTCGGTCACCCGCGCGTCGAGCTCGACTTTCGCCAGTCCTGCCAGTTTGAGCCCGAAGCCGATATTGTCGGCGACGCTCATATGCGGGTAGAGCGCGTAGGACTGGAAAACCATGGCGATGCCGCGTTCGGAGGGATCCCGGTCGGTGACGTTCTCGCCGCCGATGGAAATCGAGCCGGAGGACACCTCCTCCAGCCCGGCAATCATTCGGAGCAATGTCGACTTGCCGCAGCCGGACGGACCGACCAGGACGGTAAAKGAACCGTCGCCTATCGTCAGGTCGAGCTCCGGGATGACCGTATGAGCGCCAAATCGCTTGGCGACGGATCTGAAATTGACATCAGCCATTCTGTCCTCCTGTTGTTTTGCGCCCGCGTCGCGGCTGCGGTTCAGGCGACATCCTTGAGCCTGGCCGCCTCGCGAAGGGTGACGGAAAGCGCGCCTGCCGGCTCTTCGGGGTAGAAGAGATTGGTGATCCAGACCCGTCCCCGATCGGCGCAGAGCTCCACCACCCCCTGGTCGACATAGAGCGTCAGATCGAGACCGCCTTCCGGCCAGTCGATCTCCACTTCATAGTCGTGGGCGAAATCCGGTATTGCATGCGTCGCGTCGCGGCTTGAGCGGATGCGGCCGTGCGCATGTGTATCCCGGATGAGGGTGAGATGCGGCGCCGCTTCGCCGAACAAGGCGATGGCTTGCTCCTCGCCCGGTTCGAGGCGGACAAGCGCCTCCCAGCGGTAGGTTCCGTTCGCGATATCCGGACGGTAACAGGCAAAGCGGCGGTGAACCGTGGTCGGCACGTGCATGGCCAGGCGCAGGCGTGCCGCGTCGCCAACCAGCCTGATTTCGCGCGGTAGCGTCATGACGCCGCGAAATGCCGTGGTCGGCGTCGCCCGTGCATAAAGCCAGTTGCTCGCCCAGGCGAGCGCGAGAGGCCGCCCCGCCTCGGCATCGAAGAAGGTCTGGGCGGCGTAGCAGTCACGGCCATGGTCGAGCCAGAGAATGGTGGAAGGCAGATTGGCGTTGCTGAAGGTCCTGCCGTCGAAGGCGCCGATGAAATACTGCGTGCCGGAACCTCCGGCATAAGCGCCGCCACCTATGCCGACGATCAGCGCCCAATGCTCGGACCCGTCGGGAGCGGCAAGCCTGATCAGGTCGGGACACTCCCATGGCCCCCCGCCGTGGCAGCCGTCATGGTCGCCGAAAGTGCTCAACGGTTCCCAGTCAACCAGGTTGGTCGACCCATAGAAACCGATCGTCTCGCCCATGGTCACCAGCATGACCCATTGCGCGCTCTCGGCATGCCAGATCACCTTAGGATCACGGAAAACCTCGAGGCCGGGATTGGCCAGGACCGGATTTCCGGGATCGACGGCGAAGGTCTGAAGCGACCGGTCGGCATGTACGAGGCGCTGGCTCTCGACATCGCGTCCGTCCGCCATCTGCCGGTGCGCGGTATAGAAGAGCTTGACCTCTTTTTCAGCCGTCTCGATGGCAGAGCCGGACCAGCAGGCGTCATCTGCGTCGGGCCGAAGGGCGACCGCGTGTTCCAGCCAATCGACCAGGTTTTCGCTGGACGCATGCCCCCAATGCATCGGGCCATGGCTGACGCTGTGCGGATCGTGCTGATAGAACAGATGATATCGGCCGTCGACGACGATCAACCCATTGGGATCGTTCATCCAACCGCTCGCCGGCGAAAAATGCAGGCGAGGGCGGTATTTCTCGGAAATGTCCATGGATTACCCCTTGACGCCCGAGCCCATGACCGAGGCGATGAACTGGCGTTGCATGATCAGAAAGAACAGGACGACAGGCACGGCCATGCAGACGGCGAAAGCCATGATGTTGCCCCAATAGGCCTGGTTGGTGCCGTAATAAGCAGACATCGCAACCGATAGCGGCCGATGTTCGGGACCGCGCGTCACCATGACCGGCCAGAGATAGGAGTTCCAGATCTCCAGGAACTGCAGCACGGCAATGGCCGAGATGACCGGCCGGGAAAGCGGCATGGCGACATAGCGGTAGATCTGGAAGAAGGAAAAGCCGTCGATCCGCGCCGCCTCGATCAATTCTTTCGGAAAGCGGGTGAAGAACTGGTAGAACAGGAAGATCGACATGGCATTGGCGACCCCAGGCACGATCTGCACCGTGTAGCCATCGATCAGATGCGCCCAGCCCGCCATCATCAGCTGCGGCAAAGCCAGGCTTTCCCACGGAATGGCAAGCGTCGCCAGGATGATGACCATCAGGGGCCGGCGCAGGCGGATGGTCCCCTGCGCGAGTACGAAGGCGGCCATCGAGTTGAGCAGGATGGAGAGGGTCAGTGTCGAAAAGGCGATCAGCGCCGTATTGGCAAGATAGCGGGCGAAGGGATGAACCGGATCGGTCCAGACCTGGATATAGTTGGTGAGCGAGACCACTTCGGGAATAAAGGATCTGAGCCGGCCCATCGACACGAGAATATCCTGCTCGTCGGGATTGAGGCTGATAGTCACGGCCATCATCAGTGGCAGCAAGACGCTGACGGCAAGGGCACAGGCGAAAAGGAACGGCATCGTGAGACGACGGCGGGCGACGGACATCAGGCTTCTCCCTCATTCCTGATCAAGCGGCGCTGGAGGAGTGCAATCGCCGACACGGCGAGGAAGAACATCACGGCTACGGAGGAGGCATAGCCGACCTTTTGCTGGGCGAAGCCTTGGGTATAGAGATATTGGATGATCGTCGTCGTGGCGCCGTTCGGACCGCCTTTGGTCAGGATGTTCACCTGGGTGAAGAGTTTCAGTGCGCCTACCGTGGTGATGATCAGCAGGAAGATGTTGACGTTGCGCAGGCCCGGCCAGGTGACGAAGCGAAACCGATGCCAGGCATTGGCGCCATCGATGCGGGCGGCCTCATACTGTTCTTCCGGTATATCCTGAAGGCCGGCGAGATAGATCAGCATCTGGTACGGAAAGGTCGCCCAGGCCGACAAAAGCACGATTGCCCCCATGGCAGTCATCGAATTGCCGAGGAAATCGACAAACACACTGTCGCCGGCAAACCATTGAACGATCGTGTTGAACGGGCCGTTGGGAATGCGATAGAGCACGGCCCAGATCGCCGCGATCACCGTCATCGGCAACAATAGCGGCAGGATCGCCACGGCGCGGAAAAAGGCGCGAAACGGAATGGCGCTGTTCAGGATCAGCGCGGTGCCAAGCGACATGGCCAGCTGGAGCGGCACGACGAGCAGCGCGAACAGCACGGTATTGCCGATCGCCTGCCAGAACAGAGGGTCGACCAGCACGCGCCCATAATTGCCGAGCCCGACGAATTTGGTGGGGATCGGTCGCGGCATGATGCGTTGATCGGTGAAGGAGAACCAGAAGGACAGCAGGAAGGGAACGATCACCAGGACCACCAGCAGGATGAATCCTGGCAGAAGCATTGCCCATTCCTGTCGCTGGCTGCGGGATTTGAGAGACATTACGACCTCGGTTCCGTTCGGCGGGACCGGCGGGCGCGGGAACCACGCTCGCCGGTCGGACTATTCTGAATTACTGCTTGCCGAAGGGCGGATAGCCACTGTTGTCGGCGATATCCTGGTCGATCGCCTTGGCGGCGCGGTCGAGCTCGGCCTTGACGTCGGCATTGCCGGTCAGGATGTTGACAATGGCTTGCGACCAGCTCGACGTCATCACCGGATAGGCCGGATGCACGGGTCGGACCATTGCGCAGCAGGCGCCCTGCTCGGCAAACAGCTCTCCCGGGGCACCCTTCTTGAAATTCTCCGTCAGGGGCAGTGCCGAAGTGCGCGACGGCGCATAGCCGGTAATGTTGGCATAGGCGGCCACCTGTTCCGTCGACATGGCGTAGTTGAGGAAAAGCTTGATATCCTTCAGGTCCTGCGCCTTGGCTGGAACAGCCCAGCTCCAGCCGCCATTCGGCGACTTCACGCCGTCAGGGCCGAATTTCGGCGCCGGAATCAGCACCAGGTCTTTGCCGAGTCCCTTGGCATAGGCCGGCCACATCCAGTTGCCGACCCAGGAGAGCGCCGAGGTCTTGTCGCCGTAGAATGTGTTGTCGCCGGCGCTGGCCGGAACGACCCATCCCTTCTTCACCCAGGATTGGACTTCGGAAAGAGCATCGACATTGGCCTTGGAATTGATCGTCCCTTCCGCGACCCAGGTCTTGCGGTCGACGAGATCGCCGCCATTGGACTCCACAAACGGAAGGAAGCCATAGGTCATCCATTCGCCGGCACCGTAGTTGAGCTTCAGATCGAGGGGCCAGCGGACACCGGGCACGGTCGCGAGCTTGGCCAGCGCGTCACGGAATTCGTCCCGGCTCCAGGCATTGTCCGGCGTGGTGGGAATGCGTACGCCCGCTTTTTCGAGCATCGACTTGTTGCCCCACAGGATGACGGAGGAGTCATACGGGCTGATGCTGTAGAGCGCGTTGGTCCGCGCGTAGGTCCCTTGTTCCCTGACGGAGGGCAGGAGATCGGCGAGCACTGAGGGATCGATGAGCGAGCCGATTGGCTGAAGCGTTCCGGCCCAGGCCATGCTCGCCATGTTGGGCCCATCGATCAGGACCACGTCGGGCAGGTCGCCGGATTGCGTGGCCGATTGGATCGCGTTGTTGATATTCGGCACCGGCACGACATCGGCGCTCACGTCCTCAGCCTTGAATTTGGCGTTGAACATATCCTTGAGCTGCTGGAAATAGGGCTTTTCGGTATCGCCATCGATCACCCAGACGGTGATCTTGCCTGCAAAGGCATGCGAAGCCGAAAGGCAGGCGGCAAGAGCCACGCCCGCAAAAAGAATGCGTTTCATCACGAACCTCCCCAGTGACCGCCGTCCATTGACAACGTGAGACAATTGAGTGTCAGAGTTGTCTCACGTTGTCAATTGGTGTTTTCAAGGACGTTTTGTCGCGACGTAGCCGGCTTTACATGGATGCGCGCTCGATGAAATGGCCCGCAAGGCGGAGGGTCAAGGCATCGCCCGGCCTGTCGATGGCATGCATCATCGCGCGCCGTCCCATCTCATAATAGGGCAGTTCCATGGTCGAAAGGCCCGGGCGCAGCAGGCTGGCGATCGGCTCGAGATTGTCGAAACTGGCGACGGCGACGTCACGGCCTACCCTCAGCCCCATCTCGGACAGCACCGAATAGACATCCATTGCGAGGGTATCCTGTCCGCAGAGGATGAGATCCGGCCGCTCAGGACCGGAAAACAGCCGCGGAAGGATCTGGTCGGAGATATATCTCGGCTGGTCGTCGTAGCCAGGCTTGGCGGCCGACTGGATCGAGCGCTTGACATCCAGCCCGCGGGCCGCCGCCGCCTCGATAAAGCCCTGGGCCCGCAACGAACTGGCGACAAGGTGGCCAGCCAGGTTGAGAAAGGCCGGGCGGCGGTAGCCCTTGTCGAAGATTATTGTGGCAAGATCGAAGCCAAGCTTGCGGTCATCGGGTATGACCGACGGCAGGCGCCCATCCGCATCGAAGCAGTTCAACAGCACATGCGGAATGCTGCTCGGCGAAACCCTCACTTCCTGATGGTAGATGGCGGCATAGATCACCGCTTCGGCCCGGAAGGCTGCCAGCTGGCTCTGCGCCAGGGACGCGGTGGCACTGTCGCGCTCGATATTGAACAGCATCATCTGCTTGCCGCGTTCCCAAGCGACATCCTGTGCACCCCGGATGAGTTCGATCGACGACGAGGTGGTTGCGACGCCGGCCGCGAGAAAGCCGATGATATTGCTCTTCTGCGAACGCATCATGCGCGCGGCTTGCGATGGCTCATAGCCAATTTCGGCGATGATTGCCTCGATGCGTGCACGCGTCCTGGCGTTGACGAGCGGATCGCCGTTTATGACGCGCGAAACCGTTTTCAAAGACGTTTTCGCCCGTTCCGCGATTTCCTTTTGCGATGCCATTTCCGAGCGGATTCCCACGCAGCCAGAAATATTGCCTTGGAGGCAGCAGGTGGATCGCCGGCCGCCGGCGATACTCACTCGCTAGTCTATATATTTTTTAGGGCATGTCGCAAAGTCTTTGGATGAACTCCATTTGGGACGTTTACAGGCAAAGTGCGCCGATCTGTCATAGAAGCGCCAGCCGATGCCGGTGGTCGGCGACGTGTCGATAGACGGCGAAAAATCTTTGCTCAGTCCGCAATCGGCACGAACATGCCGAGTTTGATGTCCTTCAGTACGACATTGGTATGAATACGCTTGATCTGGGGATTCTCCGACATCAGGTTGGCTGTGATCTCGTCATACTGCTCCACGTCACGCGCGGTGATGATCGCGACCAGGTCGACAGAGCCGGTGACATAATAGACTTGCTGGATATGCTCCTGCTTGGCCAGCCAGAGCCGGAATTTTGACAGCGCGTCGTAGTTCTCGCGTTCGATCTCCATGCCGGCGATGAACGTCATGGGGTTGCCGGCCACCTTGCGGTCGACAAGCGCGATCTCGGCCGTGATGATGCCGGAGTCGCGCATTCGCTTCAGGCGACGCTGGACAGCCGAAGCGGAGAGACCGACGAGGTCGCCGATGGCCTCGGCTTTCATCTGGCAGTCGACCTGGACGATGCCGAGAATCTTGCGGTCGAAGTCGTCAATCGGTTCCATGGTCTCATTCCCGGCAGTCGTTTCGGCGCACAATATGCACAGATTGCACGGCATGGCCGCAGAATTCAGCTGACAGGCGCCTAACTGCTTCCCAATCCACCGCTTTTACGTGGAATCTGCGCATTTGTTGTGGAGGCTTGGCAGAACGTCCAATCCTTTGGCCATTTTGCAAGCTTTCGACTGACACTCTGCACCCTCATCTTGTTGCCATCGTTCAGGATGAGGAGCCGACATGATCCAATACAACATCGCGCTTATCGGATTCGGTGGGGTCAATCGCGCCCTTGCCCAACTCGTGGCCGAGCGCAACGATCGCTGGCAGGCGGAGCTTGGCTTTCGGCTCAACATCGTTGCGGTCACCGACCTCAATCTCGGCTCCGTCGTTTCGGCAAACGGGATCGATCCGCGCATGCTTGTCGGGACGAAATTCGAAAGAGGCGGCTTTGCCAGGCTTTCCGGCGGCTCGGCGGAGGCGGACAATGAAAAGGTCATCCGGCATGCGCCTGCCGATATCGTCGCGGAAGCCACCTTCACCAACCCCGACAATGGCGAGCCGGCCGTGTCCCACTGCCGCTGGGCGCTTGAAAGCGGCAGGCATGTGGTCACCACCAACAAAGGCCCGGTCGCCCTTGCGGCCGACGAGCTCAAGACACTGGCCCGCCGTCATCATGTGTCTTTCGAATATGAAGGCGCGGTGATGAGCGGGACGCCGGTCATCCGCATGGCGAAGACCACGCTTGCCGGTGCCGGGCTTACCGGCTTCGAAGGCATTCTCAACGGCACCTCGAATTTCGTCCTGGGTCGCATGGAGGCGGGGCTCGGCTTCTCCGAAGCGGTGGGCGGGGCACAGGCACTCGGTTACGCCGAGGCCGATCCGACGGCTGATGTCGAAGGCCACGATGTGCGGCTCAAGGTGGTCATCCTGGCGAACGAACTCCTGGGTGGCGCGCTTAAACCAGCCGACGTCTCCTGCAAAGGGATCTCGTCGCTGACCGTATCGGACATCGAGGCTGCCGCGAAGGACGGCTGCCGCTGGAAGCTGATCGGCTCGGCCATCCGCCGTGAGAGCGGCCGGATCGAGGCCTGCGTCGCACCGCGGCGCCTGGCCCTCGACCATCCGCTCGCCGCGGTGGGTGGCGCCGTCAATGCGGTTTGCTTCGCCACCGACATGCTTGGCGCTGTTACGGTCACCGGCCCTGGAGCCGGGCGGATCGAAACGGCCTACGCACTTCTCTCCGACATCGTCGCCATCCACCGTACAGCGCCGGCTCGCATGACGAAGGAAGCCGCAGAATGACCGCCGCAAAGCCCAGGAGCATTCCGGATGTGGAAGAACTTCCTGTTCTCAACCCCTATGACGGCTCGCTGGTCGGGTGCATCGAGGTAAGCAGACACGACGATGTGGATACACTCCTTGCTCGCGCCAGGAAGGGGGCGGCGCTGTCGCGTGCACTGCCGCGCCATCAGCGGGCGTCCATCCTGGAAAAAGCAGCAAGGCTTGTCGACGAGCGCTGCGAGGACTTCGCCCGCACCATCGTCAGCGAGGCCGGCAAGACGATTGTCCAGGCGCGCAAGGAGACGTTGCGCTGCGTCAACACGCTGAGGCTCTCCGCGGAGGAGGCCAGGCGCAATGCCGGAGAGATCGTGCCGTTCGATGCCTTTGCAGGTTCCGAAGCGCGCCAGGGCTGGTTCACACGCGAGCCACTCGGCATCGTCGCTGCCATCACGCCTTACAACGACCCGCTGAACCTCGTGGCACACAAGCTCGGCCCCGCCATAGCCGGCGGCAATGCGGTCCTGTTGAAGCCGTCGGAACTTGCGCCATTTTCGGCTGTCAAACTGGTCAAGGCGCTGGTCGAGGCCAGCTTGCCGGAAACGATCATCACTATTGCGATCGGCGGTGCGGATCTTGGGCGCGCCATTGTTTCGGCCAGGGACGTCCGGATGGTGTCGTTTACCGGAGGCTTTGCGACCGGCGAGGCAATCTCCCGGTCCGCCGGGCTGAAGAAACTGGCCATGGATCTCGGTGGCAATGCCCCGGTTATCGTGATGGCGGACTGCGATATCGGCAAGGCAGTGGCAAGCTGCATATCGGGCGCCTTCTGGGCGGCCGGTCAGAACTGCATCGGCACGCAGCGCATCCTCGTTCAAGCCCCCTGTTATGACCACTTCCGTGAGGCGTTCGTGGCCGGCACAGCCGGGCTCAGGACCGGTGATCCTTGCCGCGAGGAGACGGATGTCGGGCCGATGATCTCGCCGGCTGCGGCCGAACGCGCGGAAGCCGCGGTCGATGAAGCGATTGGCGCCGGAGCGCGGCTTCTCTGCGGACATCGGCGCAGGCACGCACTCTACAGTCCGACCGTCTTGGAGGATGTTTCGCATGCAAGCCGGCTCTGGCGGGAGGAGATCTTCGCGCCGGTGGTCACGCTCGAACGTTTCGAGACGCTTGCCGACGCGATCCGCATGGCCAACGAACCGGACTACAGCCTGCATGCCGGCATCTTCACCAACAATCTCGCCGATGCGCTGGAAGCGGCGGCCGGTATAGAAGCGGGCGGGGTGATGATCAACGACTCATCGGACTACCGCTTCGACGCCATGCCCTTCGGGGGCTTCAAGCATGGCAGCATGGGACGCGAAGGCGTGCGTTTTGCCTATGAAGATATGACCCAGCCAAAGGTGATCTGCATCAACCGCGGCTAATATGCGGAAAGTCCGCAGCAAGCGCACAATGATGCAGGAAAAAATTTCAAAAGTGGCAAATTGCGCAGCCGGGCCGCGCGCGCGGACGATAAACTCCGTGAAAACAAATCCACCCAGAACTGGGGAACCACGTGAATGACGAGCGACATTTCCTGCGCGTTGCGCGTGGACGACGTATACAAGAGCTACGGCTCCCATGAAGTGCTGAAAGGCATTTCTCTTGTCGCAAGAAAGGGCGCTGTCATCTCGCTGATCGGTTCCTCCGGTTCCGGCAAGAGCACCTTTCTCCGCTGCATCAATTTTCTCGAAATTCCCGACCGCGGCCGCTTCGTCGTCAATGGCGAGGAAGTGCTGATGAAGGCGGATCGGGATGGCCGCGCCCATCCCGCCAACTGGCGGCAGGTGGAGCGCATTCGCACTGGCCTCGGCATGGTTTTTCAGAGTTTCAACCTCTGGGCTCACATGACCGTGCTCGAAAATGTCATCGAAGCGCCGATGTATGTCCTCGGCATGAGCCGCAGGGAAGCGACCGAGAAAGCGGACGCCCTGCTGCAGAAGGTCGGCCTTTATGAGAAGCGCAATGTCTACCCGGCCTTTCTGTCAGGCGGCCAGCAGCAGCGCGCTTCCATTGCGCGCGCACTCTGCGTCGACCCATCGGTCATGCTGTTCGACGAGCCGACATCGGCGCTCGATCCCGAGCTTGTCGGGGAAGTGCTGAAAGTCATCCGCGATCTTGCCGAGGAGGGCCGCACGATGCTGCTGGTCACGCATGAGATGAAATTTGCCCGCGACGTTTCCAGCCACGTGATGTTCCTTCACCAGGGCCGGGTGGAGGAGGAGGGCCCGCCGAAGCAGATCTTCGGTGCGCCCGCCAGTGCGCGGTGCCGGGAATTCACCAGCGCGTCGCGTCACTGACGCCGCGCGCTCGCCAATCGAAAAGAAGGGGAATGAAGATGAAGACTGCGATCTACCTTGCTGCCGGAGCGATGCTCCTTGTCTCTGCCGCCGGCGCAAGTGCCGACGTGCGCTTCGGCGTCATGAACGAAGCCTACCCGCCGTTCTTTACCAAGGACGCCAGCGGAAAATGGGTCGGTTGGGAAATCGAGCTGATGGATGCCGTCTGCGCCGAGATGAAGGAGAAATGCTCCATCGTCGACATGTCCTGGGATGGTCTGATCCCCGGTCTTCAATCCAAGAAGTTCGACGTCATCTGGTCGTCGATGTCCATCACCGACGAGCGCAAGAAAGCGATCGCCTTCACCGACAAATATTACAACACGCCGAGCAAGCTGATCGGCGCGCAGGGTGCCAAGGCCGGTACCGATGTCGCCGATGTGACGGGCAAGACGATCGGCATCCAGGTTTCGACGATCCAGTCTGAATATTACAAGAAATACTATGCGAGCGCGGCATCCGAAAAGACCTATGCGACGCTGGACGAGGCGTTCCAGGACCTCGCCGTCGGCCGCGTCGATTATGTTTTCGGCGATTCCATTCCATTGATGACCTTCCTCCATTCCGATTTCGGCAAGGGCTGCTGCGCCGACATGGGCAATGTCAAAGACGATCCGGAGGTTCTCGGACAGGGCATCGGCGGCGGCCTGCGCAAGGAGGATACCGCACTCCTCGCCAAGCTGAACGCCGCCATCGCCGCCGTCAGGGCGAGCGGAAAATACGCTGAAATCTCCAAGAAATATTTCGATTTCGACCCCTACGGCGAGTGATCCCGAAGGGCGGGCGCCGTTGCGGCGTCCTGCCCTCGTCCATCCTCCTCAAGACGATAGCGCTTGAGCGGCAGCGACCTCGTCGGTTGCCCAGGAACAGTCTCCATGTCGACAAATCCATCCCTTCTGGCACTGCTTTCTCCCTATCCGCCGGGATGGGGCGGGGTGCTGCTCTCGGGCGCGGTATCCACCATCCTGATCTCGCTCGGCGCCTACCTTGTCGGCATGCTGATCGGGCTTGCAGGTGCGATAGGCAAACTCAAGGGCGGCCGCGCCGTCCGCGTCCTTCTGGATTTCTATAYGACGGCCATGCGCGCCGTTCCGGAGCTGATCCTGATCATCGGCCTCTACTATGCGGGGACCGACGGCATCAACAGGCTGCTTTCGACTTTCGGCTTCCCATCGATCGAGATCAACGGCTTCCTTGCCGCCGTCATGGTGCTAGGGATCGTGCAGGGCGCCTATATGACGGAAGTGCTGCGCGGTGCGATCCTCGCCATTCCCGTCGGCCAGATCGAGGCGGCCAGCGCTTTCGGCATGCGGCCCTGGCTGCGGTTCCGGCGCATCGTGCTCCCGGCGCTGATGCCGAATGCGCTGCCCGGCATGGCCAATCTCTGGATGTCCGTGACCAAGGACAGCGCACTGATCGCCGTCGTCGGCTACCAGGAACTGGCGCTCGCCACGCGGCTCGCTGCCGGCAATACCAAGCACTATTTCCTGTTCTTCTTCGCCGCCGCCATCCTCTACCTGATGATCACCCTCTTCTCCAACGTCGTGTTCGCCAGTCTTGAAACCTATTTCCGGCGCGGACAGCCGAAACCGGTCTGAGGAGACAAGCGATGGATTTTTCATGGGTCTCCAATTATTGGCCGCTGATCGTCGCCGGCGCGGAACAGACGCTGTTGCTGCTCATCATTTCGGTCGGGTTCGGCTTTATCCTGGCGATCGGCCTGGCGCTGGCGCAGGTGGGCGGCCCATTATGGCTGCGCGCCTGTGCAAAGGCCTATTGCACATGTTTTCGCGGGACGCCGCTGCTCATCCAGTTGTGGCTGCTTTACTACGGCGTCGGGTCTTTCCTGCCGATGATCCCCGGCTTGCGCGCAAGCTTCCTGTGGCCGATCGTGCGCGAGGGCTTCTTCTTCGCGGCGGTGAGCTTCACGCTCAATTATGCCGCCTATGAGGCTGAGGTGCTGCGCGGCGCGCTGCTCGCCGTGCCGAAGGGCGAGCTGGAGGCAGGACGCGCCTTCGGCATGACCCGCTGGACGCTGCTGCGCCGCATCTGGCTGCCGCGGGCGATCCGCATCGCGCTGCCGACCATCGGCGGCGAAGTGGTGCTGCAGCTGAAAGCAACGCCGCTTGCCTTCACCGTTACGGTGATGGATCTCTATGCCGTGGCCTACAAGGTCAGGCAGGACACGCTGCTGGTCTACGAGCCCCTGATCGTCGTCACCGTCTTCTATGTCTGCCTCACCCTTGTCATCACGCGCGCCTTCCGCTTCGTCGAGATGCAAGTGCCGATACGGCGCTGAAATCGATCGGGCTATCCCGGCATTTGGCCTGACACGCGCATTTGCCGCGCAAATCGCGTCTCCTTGGCCGCGTTTGGACCGCAGACAGAGCGATTGTGCGGCTGAAAACGATGCCATTGCTCTAAAATTCCACGGAATGAAATCGCGAGGAGGACCTGATGACCGCAACGAATCTCTCACATCTTCCGGCCCCACATCTCCCGGCTTATGGCGCCGAGTTTCCCAAGCAGGCGCCTGGCGCGAATGCGGGTCTCAGCCGCGACACCTTGGCGCTGAGCGCCGGACTTGTCATCGATCCCGCGACGCAGGCGATCGCGCCGAACATTTCCATGTCCGTCAACAATGTGCTGCTGCCGGGCGCCGGCGCTTTTTCGGCCGATGGCGTGGATGACCTGACCGCACTGCCCTTTCTCTACGCGCGCTGGACCAATCCGACGGTGCGCCAGCTTGAACAACGGCTCGCCGCACTCGAAGGCGCCGACGATGCGGTGGCGACGGCGACCGGCGTCGCGGCAATCGGAGCTACATTCCTCACCTTCCTGAAGAAGGGCGATCACCTGATTCTCAGCGATGTCTGTTATGCCGGCGCCAACGAACTGGCGCGGCGCATCCTGCCGGATTACGGCATCGAGGTGACGCCGGTGAACATGTCGCGGCCAGAGGACGTTGCGGCCGCTTTCCAGCCCAATACCAGGCTCGTTCACTGCGAAAGCCCGTGCAATCCGATCCTGCGCCTCACGGATCTTGCCGCCATTGCCGGGCTTGCGCGACAGCACGGCGCGCTGATGTCGGTCGATTCGACGCTTGCCACACCTGTTGCCACGCAACCGCTTCTGCTGGGCGCGGACCTCGTCATCCATTCGCTGACGAAATTCATCAATGGCCATGGCGATGCGCTCGGTGGCGTGGTCTGTGGGCGCAAAGAGCTCGTCGAGAAAATCCGCTCGCGCGCCGGCGTCTATCTCGGGGCCTCGATGCCGGCGATGAACGCCTGGCTCATCCTGCGCGGCATCGACACGCTCTTTCCCCGCCTGCGGACGATCTCGGAGACGGCGATCCGGGTCGCGACCTTCCTGCAACGCCATCCCATGGTCACGACCGTGACCTATCCCGGCCTTGCCTCCCACCCGCAGCACGACCTGGCGAAGCGGCAGATGGAGGTATTCGGCGGCATCGTGACCTTCCAGGTAAAGGAACCGGGCAAGATGGCCCAGCAACTTGCCGAGCGTCTCAAGGTCGCTCACTACGCCTTCTCGCTCGGCCATCAGCGCTCGATCGTCGTGCTGCTCGATACCGAGGAGATGATGAACACGACATACCAGCTCGCCGGCGACCAGCTCGCAGACTATCGGCGTTTTGCCGGCGACGGCGTGTTCCGGCTGTCCGTGGGACTGGAGGCACCGAGTGATCTGATCGCCGATCTCGACCAGGCGCTTTCGGGTTGAATGGCTGGGCAGGGAGGACGCTGCAAGGCGCCAACGCGGCAGCGATTGAGCTGCGCGAGGCGGAGCAGCACTGACGGAAAGGAAGCGATGGCAGTTTTCACGGATCTTTCGGAGACCGACTGCGAGTGGATCGCCGAAGCTTATCGCCTGGGGCGGCTGACCTCGGTGATCGGCATTGCCGATGGCGATGCCGAAACCACTTTCCTTTTCCGCTCCGAGCGAGGCGAGTTCATCGTCACGGTGTTTGAAGGCGGCGCCGATGCCTTCGATCTCGAACGCGCCTTCCGCACGATGGAAACGCTCGCCGCCGGCGGCATACCCTGTCCCGCGACCTTCCGCACCGATGCGGGTGCGGCGACCATAACGCTGTCGGGTAAGCTGATCGCGGTCGTCGGCTTCGTGCCGGGGTCTCCGCCGAACGAGGTCACGCCCGGAAAATGCCAGGCGCTCGGGAGCTGCGCTGCCCATATTCACCAGACGCTGAAGCTTTCCACGGAGGCCAGGCTGCCAGGCCTGCCGAAGGGCGCCGTGCATGGTGCACTCCATCGCGACAACGTCTTCTTTCTCGGAGAGGCGGTCAGCGGCGTCATCAATTTCCGCCTCCGTCATGACGACCTGCTGATCGCGGAGCTTGCCGATCTGCTGCTGCATTGGGCTGCCCAGGCTGACGGTACACTCGACGAGGTGCTCGCTGGTGCACTGCTTGCCGGATATGAAGAAATCCGCCCCCTCAATCAGGCGGAACGGCAGGCCTTGCCAGCCTTCATTTTGGCAGCCGCCGCCACCTCGCTTGCGCGCAATGACCGGATTGCCGATCTCGAAGCGTCTGCACTTCGGGCCTTCGTCTCGGCCACCGCCTGCATTGCGGAGATGCGGGCATGAAGCGTATTCTCGACCGCTCCGACGAGCGCATTCTCGCCGAGCTGACCCGCAATGCCCGGATCGCGCATGCGGAGCTGGCCGAGAAAATCAACCTGTCGCGCAATGCAGTGCGCCAGCGCATAGAGCGGCTGGAGCGCGATGGCCTGATCCAGGGCTATACGATCGTCGCGGGCGAGGGAACGCCGCGCGCCTCGGCCATTGCCGCAATGATGTTCGTCTATCGTCATGACCGCATGCGTGGCGGCGACGTCATCCAGGCGCTCAAGCGCCTGCCGGAAGTCGTGTCCTGCGACGTCATGAGCGGGGAATTCGACCTCGTCGTCCGGGTCGAAGCAGGTGCTGCGGACCGCATTCGCGAAATCTGGCAGGACGTTTCAAATCTGCCCGGCGTGCGCGACACGCTGACGGCATTCGCACTGTCTTCAATGATAAAACGCTGACTTAAACGGAAGGGTAAGCTGTGAAATCCATTAGAATCCTCGACGGCGGCATGAGCCGTGAGCTCGTCCGCCTCGGTGCGGAACTCAAGCAGCCGGAATGGTCCGCGCTCGCCCTGATGGAGAGCCCGGAGCTTGTCCGGCGCGTGCATGAGGAGTTCATCGCCGCCGGCGCCGATGTCGTCACCACCAATAGTTACGCGCTGGTGCCGTTTCATATCGGCGAGCAACGGTTCCGCGACGACGGCCGCAGGCTGATTGCGCTTGCGGGACAACTGGCTCGCGAAGCCGCCGATGCGGCGGGAGACCGCAAGGTGCTTGTCGCGGGATCGCTGCCCCCGATTTTCGGCTCCTACGAGCCGCAGCTCTTCAGGCCGGACCTCGTGCAGGACTATCTCGATGTGCTGGTCGAGGAACTCGCGCCCTTCGTCGACATCTGGCTGGGAGAGACGCTGAGCCTGATGGCGGAGGGCGAGGCCGTGCAGCATGCGGTGGCGGGCACCGGCAAACCCCTGTGGATTTCTTTCACGCTCGATGATGCGCCGGGCGCCGAGACACGGCCGGCGGCCCTGCGTTCCGGCGAAAGCGTTGCCGATGCTGCGCGCTGGATTGCCGGATCGGGCGCTTCGGCGCTGCTCTTCAACTGCAGCCGCCCGGAAGTCATGCAGCGCGCCGTCGAGCAGGCGGTCGCTGCCATTGCCGGGGAAGGGCGCCCCATCGAGATCGGCGTCTATGCCAATGCCTTCACCTCGGAGGAAGATGGCGCAGCCAATGAGACGCTGCACGCGACCCGCGACGACCTTTCGGGCGACCGTTATTCCGGATTCGCCTGCGACTGGGTGGAGAGTGGCGCGACAATGATCGGCGGCTGCTGCGGCATCGGCGCGTCGCATATCCGTTGCCTCGCAGCCCGATTAAGGGCAAATGGAGAATAGGTGTTCTCCGGCCCTGTCACCGCTGTCGGTGTCGAAACCCGGCTTGTGACGGCCCTTTCTCATTCATTCCTTGGATTTGTCCTGCGCCGCGCCGGTCGTCGATCTCGTATGGCCGATGAAGCGACCGTAAAGGGCTGATACCCTGGTTACCCGTTCCTCCACCGACGGCCCGATCTGGTTGAACACTCCGTTGAGGAGCAGCGAGATCAGGCCGGCGATCGGCGCGGGCGAATCCCAGAATTGGTTGAGATCGGTTTGTACCGAGAACATCTCGCTCGCGACGTCCCGGCCCCAATCGCAATAGGAATCAGTGATCAGGGTCACCGGCACGCCCAATTTCTTCGCCTCCGCCGCGAGCCGCTGAGCAAGCACTGAGTAGTGTCTGAGCTCGATGATCACCAGGGCCGCATTCTTCGGCTCGGAAAGCAGAAGATCCGTGAAGGTGCCGCCGGCGAGATCGAGCAGGCGCACGCCTGGCCGAAGATATTCGAGCTGGTGCGCCAGCAAATCCCCCAGGCCGCGTTCGGTCTGAAATGCCGCGATGAAAACATGCGGCACATGCGCCAGGCGCTCGACGACCTGCCGCCATTCTTCAGTCTGGGCGATTTCGTAGTTCCGCACAATGGCGGCGATTTCCATCTGTAGTCCATCGGCCAGCGCGCCGTCACCGGCAAGGCTGCGTTCACGATAGTCTCGCAGGCGGTCGCCGATCAGCCAGGGACTGTTTCCGATGTCGCCCTTCAGCGATGTCTTCAGCTCCTTGAAGTGCCGGAAGCCCAAGGCGCGGCAGAACCGTCCGACGGAGGGCTCGCTGACCCCGGCCTTTTCGCCGAGCGACGCCGCAGTCTCGAAAGGCAGGCTTTCCAGATTGGCAAGCATATAGGTCGCGAGCACCTTTTCGACCTTGCTGGCACCCTGCGATAGCTCGACCAAGCGCTCCCTTACATTCCCGTCCGTCATGTCTCGCTTCCGTCGTCTGGGTTTCCAGTTTCGGGCGTTTTCTATCATGATGTCAATATAAGAAAGTTTTCGGTCATGGATCGGCCGTGTCGGCACTTATGGATGCAGCAAGCATCTCCTTGAAGGCCAGATGGAAATGCAGGCGGCGTTTCGACTCTCTCAGGTTCAGCGGGTCGAATATTTTTTGAATGAAAACTTTCATATATTGACATTGTGAAAGAAAACATTCAATGTCGAAAACATGAGCGAAGGCCCCGCAGCAGGGCTTCTGCGGATCCGAACTGTCAGAGCAATTGAATGGCTCGGGACGGTAAGCCTTCGACGGACTATTTCAGCAGCACCAAACAAAAAAGGGGAATGAAATGAGGCAGAAATCGAAAATCGCAGTTCTGGCTTTCGCGCTTGGCCTGACTGGCGCCGTCGCGGCGCAGGCGGAAACCGTCAGGGTCGCCTTCTCCGCCGAACCCTATCCGCCGTTCACCTCGCTTGACGCTTCGGGCAAATGGGTCGGCTGGGAAGTCGAATTTGAGCAAGCGGTCTGCAAACAGGCCAAGCTCGACTGCGTCATCACCCCAATCGCCTGGGACGGCATCATTCCGGCGCTCACCAGCCACAAGATCGATGCGATCATGAGCTCGATGTCGATCACTGCCGAGCGCCTGAAGACGATTTCCTTCTCCGACAAATACTATAATACGCCGGCCGGCATCGTCGGCAACAAGGAAGACAAGTTCGGCGCCACTCCGGATGATCTGGCCGGCAAGGTGATCGGCGTGCAGATCTCCACCAACAATGCGGATTATGTGAAGAAGCATTTCGCCGGCAAGGCAGCCGAGATCAAGGAATACCAGACCCAGGACGAGGCCAACCAGGACCTCGCCGCCGGCCGTATCGACGCGATCCAGGCCGATACGATCGCACTCAATGCCTTCCTGAAGTCCGAAGCCGGCAAGTGCTGCGACTACAAGGGCAACGTCGCCGACGACCCCGCCGTTCTTGGGACCGGCATGGGTATCGGCCTGCGCAAGGAAGATACGGCGCTCAAAGACAAGTTCAACGCGGCGATCAAGGCGATCCGCGCCGACGGCACCTATGACGCCTTCTCCAAGAAGTATTTCGATTTCAACATCTACGGCGACTGAAAGGTTGTCGTTGCGCATGGCGACTGACGTCGCCATGCGCTCTTGGATTTTCGGTCGAAACGAGCGCCGCCGGGCAGTGCTTCCGGCGCTTGCCAATCTCCGCTTTTGGTCGGGTCTGTCGCAATGCCTGCGACGAGCATCTGCGTTGAGCGGGACGAAACGGCGGCTCGGCTTTGACCGAGGGGGGAATTCATGCAGGTCTATGACATTGCCATCATCGGCGGCGGCATTGCCGGGCTGTCGCTCGCCTACTTCCTCGGCGGCAAGCGCTCGGTGGTCGTGCTGGAGCGTGAGGATAGCCTAGGCTATCACTCGACCGGACGTTCGGCGGCGGAATTCGTGCTGCGCTACAATAGTGACGAGGTCTGCAAGCTCGCGGCGATCTCACGAAGCTTTTTCGACGCGCCTCCGGATGGCTTTACCGATATCCCGCTGCTCAAGCGTCGTGGCGGCATCATCATCTGCGAGCCCGACAAGGTCGAGCGATTGCGTGACCATTTCGCACGGGAAGTGGCTTATGCCCCGTTGCGCATGCTGTCGACGGATGAGGCGCTCGAAATGGTGCCGTTTCTTAATCCAGCCTATGTGGCGGCCGCCTACCATGATCCGGATTTCTGGGATATCGAGGTCGAAAGCCTGTTGCAGGGCTATATCAAAGGCGCCCGTCATGCAGGTGTCGATATCCTGAACCGGGCCGAAATCMTCAATGCGCGGGACATTGGCACGCACTGGCAGATCGACACGCCTGATGGCACTGTCCAGGCAAGGACGGTCGTCAATGCGGCAGGCGGCTGGGCCGATCCGGTGGCGCATTGCTTCGGCGTTCGTGCGAAAGGCGTGGTGCCGCATCGAAGAACCGCAATTCTTGTCGATCTGCCTGCCGATATCGATGCCAACCAACTGCCGGAAGTCAGCGAACTCGACGACAGCTTCTATTTCAAGCCCGATGCCGGCCGGCTGCTCGTGTCGCCATCCGATGAAACGCCCTGCGATCCGGCCGACGTGCAACCCGAGGAGATCGACATCGCCTGGGCGGCGCATCATCTCGAACAGGCGACGACGCTGTCGGTCAAGCGCGTTGCCAAGAGCTGGGCCGGCATGCGCTCCTTTGCCGCCGACCGGCTGCCGATGCTGGGCGCGGCGCCGGATCACCAGCGCTTCTTCTGGCTCGCCGGCCAAGGCGGCTACGGTATCCTCAGTTCGCCGGCGCTTGGATCACTGGCCGCCGCTTTGCTGACGGAAGGCCAAGCGCCGGAGAGTTTTAGGCAGCATGGGCTGGACCCGGCTGCATTCTCGCCGGCACGATTCTGAGATCGGGATGAAAGGTCCGGTCTGGCGGCCTTGAACCAAATGAAGCATATGCAACGTGGAACGAACCTTTGAGAGCAAAGGGAGTCATTCGTAATGCCGATCGAAAATTCCTTTAAGGGAGAATCCATGAACATCCAGCGCTTCGACCCAGGTTCCCGCATGAGCCAGGCTGTGGTCTACAACGGCTTTGTATTCCTCGCCGGCCAGGTCGCCGTTGGCGCGCCCGGCGCCTCCGTCGCCGAGCAGACCCAGAACATCCTCGACAATATCGATGCGCTGCTCGCCCGCGCCGGCTCCGACAAGACGCGGCTTCTCTCGGCCACTATCTGGTTGTCCGACATATCGACCTTCGACGAGATGAACCCGGTTTGGGAGGCCTGGCTGCCGGCGGGTCAGGCGCCGGGCCGCGCCACTGTCGAATCCAAGCTCGCTGGTCCGGAATTCACCGTCGAGATCGGTATCATCGCCGCGACCGGCGCCTGACCCAAATCAGAATCGCGGTCAGTTGCTGCCGCGATCAGGTGACCACGGCCGGCCGGTGTTTTTCGAGCAGGACAAGGCCGAGAATGCCGGCAAGCGCCATGGCGACGCCGAGCCAGGCCGTGCCTGAATAGCCCAGATAATGCGTGCCGATGGCAAAGGTCAGTGCTGTCAGCCCGCTTCCCACAAAGGTATTGATCGGATTGAACGACGTGCCAAGGCCTGGCCGGCCCGGAAATAAATCCTGGAAATAGGTCAGCGGCATTGACAGCAATGCCGCAGCGCCGGCGGCTGCGAGGGTGGTCAGGGTGTAGATCTGCCAGGGTGCGGTTGCCAGGCTGAGCGCCGCCATGAAACCGGCATAGATCAGACCGGCGATCACCAGGATCGAGAGAATATCGAGTCGTTTCAGCAGATTGGCCCACATCAGCATGAACGGGATCTCCAGAAGGGCGATCATGCCGGCAATGATACCGACATCGGCGGTCTTGCCGCCAAGTTCGACGGTGAGGATCAATGGCCAGAGCGTGCTTGCAAGCCGGATCGTGCCGGTCAACGCAGCCATGGAAACCGTCCGCGCCAGCATGACTGGCGTCGCAAGTTCACCGAGTGCAGAGAAGAAACCCGCTTGCGATTTCGGCCGGCTCCCATCGCTCGCCGGCTTTGCCAGCAGGAACACGGAGCAGAAAAAGATCGCCAGCGCGCAGATCCCGGCGACGCCCCAGGCACCGGTCATGCTCGCAGAGCCGGCAAATGCAAGGCCCATCGCCGCCGGCATGACCACCCAGGCAGCCGACATGAAGGCGCGGACCGTGGCGTTGATCTGGGCGGCATCCCGGCTAGGAAGGTCGGCCGTTTCCGCCCGAACGCTCACGAAGATCAGCGAACTGACGGACTGGAAGAGCGGGATGACGAATGCAGTCGCCGCAATGAAGACCGGCACCGAAGGGAAAAGACAGATGGCGCCGTAGCCGAGCACCCCCATCAGCGCCATGGCGATCATGATCCTGCGCCGGTCACCGATCAGGTCGGAAAGAATGCCAAGGGAGACGCTGATCGTCACCGCAGACACGGATGTGACGAAGACCAGGACCGAATAGGCCTGATCGCTCATGCCCAGTTCCCGGATCGCCGTGATCGAAAGATAGGGCAGGGTCGAGCCATAGGCGGAGCCCTGGACAAAAATCATCAGGGCGAGGAGCAGCAATTGCGGATGGGCGCGGATGTGGCGCAGGGAATGAAACATCGGAGTATGGCAGTCTATGAAGCGGATATCCGGACAGTTGGAGGACGGATGGAATCAAAGCCAGCCGCACCATGGAATGGATGCAGGCAGTTATCCGCATTCCACCTTAAGTTACAAGCCAATTGAATCGATGCGTGTCATTCCAAAACCTGCTTGGTTGATCGCATGGAACTGCGTCGGAGGCAATTGCGGGTTAGGCAGCGCTCACGTCGACCGGCCTTTGAAGACGTGTCGGGTTGGCGTCAACCACTCGGTGTCCGCTGAAAGTCGAAAATGTTCTGCGTCGCCAAGGCGGCGGCGCCGCGCGCCCAGGAGTTCGACACCCAGTCGGGGATCAATTCGGGCTTCGAGAAGAAGCAGAACCGCTCCATCGTCTCCCGGATAGGGCCAAGCAGGAGTTCTCCGAACTGCACCGCTTCGCCGCCGACGATGATCACATCGGGATCCAGCATGTTGACGACATCGGCCAGATGCCGTCCGACGCGCGAACCCGCATCCCGCAGGATGGAGATCGCCAGTTCCGATCCACTGGTCGCCGCCTCGACGAAGCCGTCACGTGAGATCGGCGCTCCCGCCAGGCGTTCCCATTCGTCGAGCATGTAAGGCTCGGCCGCGTGCGCCATCAGGCAGCCGCGCCGGCCGCACTCACATCGCCGTCCGTCCACCACCGACGTGATGTGGCCGAGTTTTCCGGCAGCACTTCTGCCGCCATGGTATATTTCACCTTTGATCACCAGCGAGCAGCCAATGCCTGCGCCGATCGCTAGCGCCGCAAAATTCTGATGATCCCTTCCTGCCCCGAACAGTTTCTGGGCAATGCCGAAGGCGTTGACGTCGTCGTCGATCCACACGGGGACTTTGACGCGCTCTGCCATGAGTTCGGCGAAGGGAAGACTTTCCCAGCCGAATCTCGGGCTCTGGATGCACGTACCCGTCACCGGATCTATCTCGCCGGGGATTGACACGCCGATACCCATGACGTCAGATTCGTTTCTGCCGGCGATGGCTAGCAAAGCGGGGATCGTGTTGGCGATCGACCCGGTGATCCCATCCGGCGTCGTGTCCGATATCGCCACGTCGATCGAGGCGAGTGCTGTGGTCGACAGATCGGTCAGGACGCAGTTGATGCTGTCCTTGTTGAGCTTGAAACCGAAGGCCAGCCGCGAACCGTAATTGATGTCGATCGGTGTCGATGGCCGCCCCTTGACATTGGCGATCGCTTCCCCCTCCTGCACCAGCGCCTCGTCCATCAATTCTGCGACGACGAAGGTGACAGCCGCCGGACTCAAGCCGGTCAGCGCAGTGATGTCGGCGCGCGACATCGGTCCGTCACGACGGAGATGGTTGAGGACCATTCGGCGGTTCAGCGCCCGCGACATGGTGGCATTGATCTTCATGGCTGTCTGCGCCTTTATTTTTTTTGTTAAAATAAATATTGTCCAATTGCCGAAAGTAAGCTAGGTTGGCTTCGTTGGCAATTGAGGAGTGTGCCGCGGCTCGATATTTCATCGCTGCATCGCGGTAGCGAACAATCACATCGGATTTCGGCGGAGATCGCACGGGAGAGGCCTGTGCGACGGCGGCGAAGCTTTGTCTGGAGGAGACTTTCATGAATGATTTGACGACATTGCTCATGAGGGCGGCGCCGTCGCGCCGTCAATTCATCCTGGGTGCGGGGACGGTGCTCGCGGGCGCCGCGCTTGGCGCGCCTGCGATCGCGCAGTCCAAGGAGATAACGATCATCTCCAATATTGGCGACGCCGGACAGCGCGGCGTGCTGCAGAAGATCGCCGACGGCTTCTCCAAGGAGAGCGGCATCAAGGTCACGATCAACAATATGGATCACGAGGCGCACAAGACGGCGATCCGCAGCTATCTCGTCGTCGGCGCGCCGGATGTCTGCTTCTGGTTCTCGGGCAACCGCATGAAGGCCTTCGTCAAGCGCGGCCTGTTCGACGACATTTCCGACCTGTTCGCCAAGGAAGACTATAAGAAGGTCCTCGGCCCGGCGACGGGCGCGGTCACGGTGGACGGCAAGCAATACGGCCTGCCGCTCGCGGGCCTTCTCTGGGGCATGTTCTATCGCAAGGACGTGTTCGCCGACAAGGGCTGGACGGCGCCCAAGACTGTCGATGAACT
Source organism: Rhizobium sp. P2_G9 (assembly GCF_056403475.1). Taxonomy (NCBI): domain Bacteria; kingdom Pseudomonadati; phylum Pseudomonadota; class Alphaproteobacteria; order Hyphomicrobiales; family Rhizobiaceae; genus Rhizobium; species Rhizobium sp. P2_G9. The sequence continues at coordinate 189,483 of NZ_JBFUFK010000003.1, forward strand.
CTTCGCACTTGGCGAGAAGGCGAAGTCGGCGGGCATGGTGCCGGTCAGCATCGGCACCAAGGAAATGTGGCCGGCCGCCGGATGGTTCGACCATATGAATCTCAGGATCAACGGCCTCGACAAGCACATCCAGCTGATGGACGGCAAGATGGCCTATACCGACCCGGCCCTGAAACCCGTCTTCGACAAATGGGAAGAGATGATCAAGGGTGGGCTGTTCAGCCCGAACCACACCTCATCGGGCTGGGAACAGGCCGCGGCCGCGCTCGCCCAGAAGAAGGCGGCGATGATGGATCTCGGTGGCTTCATCAAGTATGGCTTCCCGCCTGACCAGGTGAACCAGATCGCCTTTGCGCCTTTCCCCGAAATCGTGCCCGGCATGGCCCGTTACGAGGACTTCGCCCTCAATTCCGTCCATGTCCCCGCCAATGCGAAGAACAAGCAGGGCGCCCGTGACTTCCTGGCCTATTTCTACAAGCCGGAAAATCTCGGTGCCTTCGTCGAAGCCGAAAGCGGCGTGCCGCCGCGCAGCGACTGCCCGCCGAGCAATGACCCGTTGGTCAACGCTGCGGTCGAATCGCTGAAGACCGTCGCGGGTTCGGCGCAATATTACGACCGCGACACCGATCCGGACATGGCGCAAGAGGGTCTGAAGGGTTTCCAGGAATTCATGGTCAAGCCGGAACGCCGCGACCAGATTCTCCAACGCCTCGAAGGAACGCGCAAGCGCATCTTCAAGGCCTAAGGTCGGCAGCGGTCGCGATTCTCCCTAACGCACCGCATTTCGGGCGGGCATGTGTCCGATATCACGTGCCCGCCTGGAGCTCCAGAATAGTCGCATAGCGGAAAGACCCTCTCTGGCCTGCCGGCCATCTCCCCCACAAGGGGGGAGAAGACTCGCGGCACGCTCTCTGCCTCAATTGGCGCGAAGATGGCGCGGCAAGCTAAGTCTCTCCCCCCACAAGGGGGAGGGGCTAACCCGGCCTTACCGCGGAGGCCTTAATTGGGTCGAGGCGGTTCCACGAGTCTTCTCCCCCCTTGTGGGGGAGATGGCCGGCAGGCCAGAGAGGGTCTTTTTTTCGCATGCGATTACCCCTCGAAACCCGGCTTTGACCCCGGTCCCTGTTTAAAAAACTCAGAGGTGTCTGACATGTCAGGACTATGGCGACGCCACAGGCATTGGATCGCCCCAACGCTGTTCATCATGCCGGGAGCCGTGCTTTTCGGTGTCGTGATCATCATCGCCTCCATCCAGACGATCTGGGTGTCGTTCTTCGATTGGGACGGTGTCGGCGTCAAGCAATGGGTGGGGTTCGCCAACTATGCCGAGCTGTTCGGCGATCCCCAGTTCTATGTGTCGCTCAAGAACAATGTCATCTGGCTGGCGATGTTCATGCTGGCGCCGCCGATCGGGCTGGCCCTGGCGCTGCTGCTCAACCAGCCGATCCGCGGCATGCGGGTGCTGAAATCGCTGTTCTTCGTGCCGCTGGTCCTGGCGTCGGTCACGGTCGGCGTCGTCTTCACCTGGTTCTATGATCCGACCTTCGGCTTGCTGTCGCTGATCTTCGTCCAGTTCGGAGCCACGGCGCCCGCGCTGCTGTCCGACGAGCACCTCGTCACCTTTGCCGTCGTCATCGCGGCGCTGTGGCCACAGATCGCCTTCTGCCTCGTCCTCTTCCTTGCCGGGTTGAACAATCTCAGCGACGACCTGATCGGGGCCGGCCGCGTCGATGGCGCACGCGGCTTCCATATGCTCTGGCACATCATCCTGCCGCAATTGCGCGAGGTGAGCTTCATCGCGCTTGCCGTCACCGTCATCGGCGCTCTGCGTTCGTTCGACATGGTGGCGGTGATGACCACGGGCGGGCCGTTCGGCTCCTCCGAGGTGCTTGCCTACCAGATGTATGAGCAATCCATCTTCTCATACCGCTTTGGCTATGGCGCGGCCATCGCGACGGTACTTTTCGTGATCATGGCGGCGTTCATCGCCTGGTATCTGCGCACGCTGCTCAAACCGGAAGAGGAGGGCGTCTGATGTATCCCCGTCCCATTGCCGAAGACGCGCCGCTCAGGCGTACTCTCTATGTCAGCCTTGTCGCCCTCGTTCTGATCCTCTGGCTGGTGCCGCTGATCGCCGTCATGGCGACCTCCATGCGCTCCTTCGAGGAAGTGATGGCGGGCAATTACTGGGGCTGGCCGAAGAGTTTTCACTTCATCGAAAACTACACCGCGGTGTTCAAGCAGACTGCCATGGCGCATTATTTCCTCAACAGCCTGATCATCACCGCGCCGTCGGTGATCGGCGTGCTGGTGCTCTCGACGCTGACGGGCTATGTGCTCTCCCGCTACCGGTTTCGCGGTGCGAATCTGATCTTTGCCCTTTTCGTCGGCGGCAATTTCCTTCCGGCCCAGATCATGATGATCCCGGTGCGCGATCTCATGGTGTCGCTCAATCTCTACGACACCTATTACGCCTTGATCATCTTCCACGTCGCCTTCCAGACGGGGTTCGCGACGCTGTTTATGCGCAACTTCATTGCAGCGCTTCCCGACGAGCTCTTCCAGGCGGCGCGGGCGGAAGGAGCATCGCCATGGCAGACGCTCATCCACGTCGTGGTGCCGTTGGTGCGTCCGGCCCTGGCGGCGCTCGCCATCCTCACCTTCACCTTCGTCTGGAACGACTATTTCTGGGCGATCGTGCTGACGCAGAGCGACGCGGTCAAGCCGGTGACGGCCGGATTGAGCAATCTCCGTGGCGAGTGGGTATCCTCGTGGAACCTGGTGGCCGCGGCCACGATCATGGTCGCGATCCCGCCCGTCGTCATGTTTTTCCTCATGCAACGCCACTTCATCGCCGGCCTGACGGTCGGTGCGGTGAAGGGCTGACACCAATCGAAGGATCGCTTCCATGGCCAGCGTAGAAATCAAGGGCGTGCAGAAACATTATGGCGGCTTCCATGCGCTGAGGGATATCGACCTCAGCATCGGCGAAGGCGAGTTCGTCGTCATGGTCGGACCGTCGGGCTGCGGCAAGTCCACGTTGCTCAAGACGATTGCGGGTCTTGAGACCGTCTCGTCCGGCCAATTGTTCATCAAAGGCCGGGATGTCACCAAGCTGGAGCCGGGCGAGCGCGGCATTGCCATGGTGTTCCAGTCCTATGCGCTGTATCCGCACATGACGGTGGCCGAGAATATGGGCTTCGGCCTCAGGATGGCCCGGCGTCCGAAGGCGGAAATCGATGCTGCCGTGGCGCGTGCGGCCCGTATCCTCCGGCTGGAAGAGCAGCTCGACAAGAAGCCGAAGCAGATGTCGGGTGGGCAACGGCAGCGCGTCGCCATCGGCCGCGCGATCACCCGGTCGCCCGATGTTTTCCTGTTCGACGAGCCGCTGTCGAACCTCGACGCGGCGCTCCGCACCCAGATGCGTGTCGAACTGGCGACGTTGCATGCCCAGCTTGGCTCGACGATGATCTATGTCACTCATGATCAGGTCGAGGCGATGACCATGGCGAGCCGCATCGTCGTGCTCAACAAGGGCCGGATCGAGCAAGTGGGTGCGCCGCTGGACCTTTACGGCAATCCGATCAATCTTTTCGTCGCCGGCTTTCTCGGTGCGCCGCGGATGAATTTCGTGGCCGGCAAGGTGGTCGCGGCAGACGACCGATCGGCGAAGATCGATTGCGCCGGCGGCCTGGCGGTCGAGTTCAACACATTGGCGGAGCCCGTGAAGGTTGGCGATGTGGTGACCGTCGGCGTGCGCCCGGAAAAGCTGCGCATCGATGACCAAACGGCGGCCTTGTCGTTTTCGGCAGAGGTCCGTCTCACGGAATATCTCGGCCGCGAGACGATCGTCTATGCCGATGCCGGTGATCTCGTCACCACCGGATCCGACAGCGGCACCGGCGCTTTCACGGTGCAGATCGGCGACATAAGGCCATTCGCGCCGAGCGCCAAAATCACGGTCGGCTTCGATCCGCGCGACGCCTATCTCTTCGCGGCCGACGGCCGCACCGTCACTCCTCCCAAGCCTTCCGCGAAAACCTGAACAAGGACAAGTGAAATGAATCGCACCACACCAGCGCCGTTATCGGTCTGGCGCACCCTGAATATTGACACCTTCCTGATCGGCGCGCCGCATTACCCCGAACATGTCGACGAAAGCTATTGGCAGCGCGATGCCGAGCGGATGGCGGCTGCCGGCTTCAACACTATCCGCCTCGGTGAGTTTGCCTGGCATATCATGGAACCCCGCGAAGGCACGTTCGACTTCTCGCTTTTCGACAGGGCGATCGAGGTGCTGGGCGCCCATGGCATCAAGACCATCTTCTGCACGCCGACCGCGACGCCGCCGCGCTGGCTGACATCGACCTATCCCGAAGTGCTGCGCGTTGACCAGAGTGGCCGCACCGCCAGCCATGGCTCCCGCCAGCATGCCGACACCAACAGCCCGGTTTTCCGGATGCACAGCCGGCGCATCACCCAGGCGCTGGCCGATCATTACAGGGGTAATCCCGACGTCATCGGCTGGCAGACCGACAACGAACTCAACACGACCGTCTCGACCTCCTATTCGGAGGCCACGGAACGCGAATTCCGCCGCTACCTGCGCGACAGATACAAGGACATCGCCGCGCTGAACTTCGCCTGGGGCGGAAATTTCTGGGCGACCGCCTATGACGATTTCGACCAGATCACCGCGCCGCGGCAACACAATCCGGGCTTTCCGTCCCCCGGGCATGTCCAGGACTATCACCGTTTCCTGGCGCATGCGACGGCTGCCTTCCAGCACGATCAGGTCGAAATCCTCCGCGCCGCCAATCCGGATTGGTTCATCTTCCACAATCTGGGCCGGCTCGAAGACATCGATTTCCGCGGTCAGTTCGGGCAGGACCTCGATTTTCTCGGTTTCGACATCTATCCGATGCTCTATGACGAGATGCGCCGCACCGGCGGGCATGCTGCGACGCAGGCACTGCATCTCGATGTCTGCCGCGCCTATAGCGGCAATTTCATCGTGCCCGAGCAGGCGTCGGGCTTCGGCAGCCAGCCCGGTTTCTCGACGATGACGCCGGAGCCGGGCGAAATGCGGCGCATGGCGATGAGCTCGGTGGCCCGCGGTGCCGACGGGCTGATGTTCTTCCGCTGGCGCCCGGCGCATTACGGTGCGGAAATCTATTGGATGGGCATCATCGACCATGATGACGTGCCGCGCCGCCGGTACAAGGAAGCGGCGGAATTCGCCTCCGACATTGCCAGGATAAAGAACGATCTTCTGGGCACGACGGTACGCATGGACGTGGCCATCGCCGGCGCCGATTTCGACAACCAGGAGGCCTACAAGACCTATCCGATCGGGTTGCCGAGCCCGTTTGAAGACGCGGTGCACCTGCATCGCTATTGCTATTCGAACGGCATCGCCTGTGGATTCATCCATCCCGAAGACGATCTTTCCCGGATCAAGCTGCTCTATGTGCCCCATTGGGTGATGTGGAAGCCAGAATGGGATGCCAAGGTCGAGGAATTCGTCAACAATGGCGGCACGGTCGTGTTTGGTGCGATGACCGCGACGCGGGACGCCAACAACCACATTCCGACGGTCCAGGCACCCGTTGGCGCGCTGTCGAAACTGTGCGGCGTGCGTGTCGAGGAATTCGGCCGCGTGACTGAGCCGGGTGCGGGCGGCCTTTTCGGGCTGCAAGGCACCGAATTCGGCATGCACAATCCGGCGACGCAGCTGCTATCCAGTTCCGCCGCCCGTCGCTACAAATTCGTGCTCGGCAACCGTGAGCATGATGCGGCGCATCTCTACGAGATCCTCGATATCGATGCCGATGTCGAAACCCTGGGCAAGTGGAGCAGCCGCTTCGCCGCCGGCCGGGCGATGGTCACCAGCCGCAAATCCGGCAAGGGTCATGCCGTCTACATGGGAACATATCTGACGGCATCACTGGTCGAGGGACTGGCCGATCAATTGTTCGGACGCGCCGGCATTGCACCGCTGGTCGCCGATCTTCCGGAGGCGGTGGAAGTGACCGTACGGGAAGCCGCGGACCGCAAGCTGATGTTCGTTCTCAACACCGATGAAGCGCCAGTCACCGTGACATCGCTGCCTGCGGGGATCGACATGCTCACAGGCGATAATGTGCGTTCTCATTTGACCCTGGCACCGCATGGTTGCGCGGTCATTCGGTTCTGAGGCGAGCGCACTATGCGTACACGATCGGCTGCTGCAGACTGCTGGCAGCCGATTGACGATCGCCTCTACCTCCGCGCGGTAGCCTCTTACTGCCCCTTTGTCGAAGGAAGTGTTACAGGTCTTCAAAACCTGCAAACTGACGAGGCAAGCCAATGGCAAAGATGATCCATTCGATGATCCGGGTGCTCGACGAGCGGCGATCGGTCGATTTTTACCGCCAGGCCTTCGATCTTGCGGTTGCAGATCGGCTGGATTTCGAGACGTTCACGCTCATCTATCTCAGCAACCAAAATACTCCGTTCGAGCTTGAGCTGACGGTCAACAAGGGCCGGACCGAACCCTATACGCTCGGCGACGGCTACGGACATCTTGCCCTCTCCGTTGACGATGTCGATGCCGAGCACGCGCGGCTCGCGTCGCTCGGGCTCAATCCCGGCAAGCTCATCGACTTCAACCACGATGGCAAGAAGCTGGCGCGGTTCTTCTTCATCAGCGATCCGGATGGTTACAAGATCGAAGTGTTAAAGCGTAGCGGCCGCTATCTTTAGGACGGGCGAGGGTCCCGCTACCGGCTTGGCTCGACATGCTTATAGACCGTCGTTCGGGAAAGGCCGAGGTCGCGGGCGGTCCGCGAAATGTTCTCGCCGGTCTTGCGATAGACGGCACGGATCTCCTGGCATTTGGCCCGGCTGAGCGGCCGGCTTCGGCATTCCTCACAGCAGTCGCGCGCAAGATCGGCCACCGGTCCGGCCTCGTCGAAACAGCCTTCGTCGATATAGTCTGCACGCCTGCGCACCAGCGCCCGCTGCAGCACGGTCTTGAGCTCGCGGATATTGCCCGGCCAGGGCCGGCGCGAAAGTGCGGTGATTGCCGCGTCGGTCACCGGCGTGCCGGGCGCCATCCTGTCCATCAGGTGGCGGACGACGCTGCCGAAATCGCTGCGTGCGCGCAGAGGCGGCAGGCGGATGAGAAAGCTGTTGAGGCGATAATAGAGATCGGCGCGGAACTGTCGCTGCGCCACCATATCTTCGAGGTCGCGGTTGGTGGCGGAGACGATCTGTATGTCCACTTTCTGTGCCTTTTGTCCGCCGACAGCACGGATTTCCATGCTGTCGAGGAACCTGAGAAGCGAGGTCTGCGCTGCGAGCGGGATATCGGCGACCTCGTCGAGGAAGAGCGTGCCGTGATCAGCGGCGCGCGCCAGTCCCGGCGAGCCCTCGGCGCGCGCATTGGTGAAGGCGCCGCGTTCGTGGCCGAAGATTTCCGCGATGAACAGTTCTTCCGGCACGGCGCCGCAATTGACGGCGACGAATTCGCCCTTGCGACCGCTCAGCCGGTGGACATGCCGTGCCATCAGCTCCTTGCCGGTGCCGGTTTCGCCGCAGATATGCACGGGCATGCAAAGCGCGGCCGCCTCGGCGAGATCGACAAGCGAGCGCTTGATCTGGGAATCGTCGGCGACGAAGTCCGGCGCATCCTCTCGCTGGAGCAGCGTCGGCATTGCGGGCGAGGGGCGTTTCGCCATCGCCGTCTGGCGGGCGCCGATCTGCCGGCAGACCATGAAGACGCCGCTGCCCGCCCGGTCGCGCAGGCGGATGACGCCGCCGTTCAGGAGCCCGTCAATGGCCGTGCCGAAGCCTGCCTCGAACAGGCTGTCGAACGGATGGCCCGGCGTCGCGGCCAGTCCGGAAAGCAGCGCTTTGCCCGGCCGGTTGATCGAAAGTACCTCGCCTTCGAGCGAAACGGAGATCAGCCCGGCCGAGAGCGTATCGAGATATTCGGCGCGCGGATGGAAGGCGAAGACGAAGCTCTTGGCGCTATCCTGGTAGATCAGGCCGTTCTCGATCTGGGCGGCGGCCATCCGCACCAGCGCATGCGTGTGCTCCTGCCGCGCCTCATGGGCTGAGGAGGCATCGAGCAGGCCGAGGATTTCGCCGGCGGAATTGAAGATCGGCGCCGCCATGCAGCTCAGATGCCCGTGGCAGGCGAAATAATGCTCGCGGCCGTAGATCGCCACCGGCGCGCCGATCATGCCAGCCAGGCCCAGCGCATTGGTGCCGCGCTCGCTCTCGTTCCACATGCTGCCGGGAATGATCGACCGGCCGGCCTCGCTGTCGGCAAATTGCTGGTCGCTGATCGTATCGAGCACGATGCCGTCGGCGTCGCCAAGTGCGATCATGAAATTCGAGCCGGCGATCTGCGAATAGAGCAGCTGCATCTCGGCGAGCGCCAATAGCCGCATCGCCGCATTGGCCTCGCGCCTTCGCTTGACATCGGCAAAGGCGATGACGCTGTGGCGCGGGCGGCCGCGTGGGTCGAGATTGGCGTCGCGGCAACGCTGCCAGCTGTCGGCGACGAGCGGCTGCAGGGCGCCGACGGGAAACCGCTCGCCCCGTTCCAGCGCGGTGCGGGCGCGGTCCATTCCGGAAAGATGCTGCATGTCTCCTCCTCAGGCATCCATTGCAACAGGCTAGCAGCCGCGGGAGACGGCGCAATAGACAGAAACTGGACAGTGCCGCTGTCCACTTCGTTCAGGCACTGGACGGCGCCAAGATCGCGAACATCCATCATGCCTCTGATAATGCTCGGTATTTTCAGATGGCATGGCGCTTGCTGCCTTCCTCTCGACGGGCGCAGATCCCGGCAATGGAGGAGAGCAAACATGAAAGCGCAAGTGTTGACCAAATATGACGACAACCTGAAGGCCGACCAATGGGTCTCGCTGCAGGAGGTCGCCGATCCCAGAATCACCAAATCCACCGATGTCATTGTCCGGATCGGCGGCGCAGGGGTTTGCCGCACCGACCTGCACATTATCGAAGGCGTCTGGCGGCCGCATATGGACCCGGATGGCAATGCGCTGCTGCCGCTGATCATGGGCCATGAAAATGCCGGCTGGGTCGAGGCGATCGGCAAGGAGGTCGAGGGCATCAAGGTCGGCGATCCCGTCATTGTCCATCCGAAGATTTCGGGCGGCACCTGCCTTGCCTGCCGGCGCGGCTTCGACATGCACGGTCCTGGCAAGTTCCCCGGCCTCGACTGCAATGGCGGTTACTCCGAATATCTCTGCACCTCCGAGCGCAATATCGTGGCGCTGCCAAAGACGCTGGCGCCCAAGGAGGTCGCGCCCTATGCCGATGCCGGGCTGACCGCCTATCGCGCCGTCAAGAAGGCGACGCGGCAGCTGTTGCCAGGCGAGAGCTGCGTCGTCATCGGCGCCGGCGGCCTGGGCCACATCGCCATCCAGTGCCTGAAGGCCATGTGCGCGGCCGACGTGATCGTCGTCGACAAGTCGGATGCATCGTTGGAACTCGCCGGCAAGATCGGCGCCGACAAGCTGGTCAAGGCCGATGGCAACGAGGTCGAGGCCGTGCTGCAACTGACCGGCGGCCAGGGGGCCGAGGCCGTTATCGATTTCGTCGGCGAAAAGGGCACGACGACCAAGGGTCTCGCGATGACGCGGCCGATGGGGAGCTACTATGTCGTCGGCTATGGCGAGGAGATTCGTGTGCCGACCGTCGACATGGTGATCAGCGAGAAAAATATCATCGGCAACCTCGTCGGCACATGGGCTGAGCTGGTCGAACTGATGGCGCTCGCCGACCGCGGCCTCGTCGACCTGACGACGGTGGAATACCGCCTCGCTGACGCCAACCAGGCGCTCAAGGACCTCGCCAACGGCAAGATCCATGGCCGTGCGGTGCTCATCCCCTGAGTGGTCGCCCGGCCACGCGCCGCGCGGCCGACAATGCCGCTGAGCTCCCCGTGACAGCGTTTCGCGGGGAGCATTTTTCGCAAGCAAGATTTCGCGGGAGGAGAAGCAATGATGTGCAGGGTATTGACGGGTCAAAGTCCACAGCGGTTCCACAAGGTTAGCCGCTCGGTCAGGATATCGGGGCACTCCACCAGCGTCCGCCTGGAGGCGGCGTTCTGGCAGGTGCTGGAAGATATCGCACGAATGGAGGGGCTTTCGACCTCCAAATTGATATCGAAACTCTATTCCGAGGCGTTGGAATTGCATGGCGGTATGTCCAATCTCGCTTCCATGCTTCGGACGGTCTGTCTGCTCTATCAGGAGGAGCGCGGGCAGCACGCTGCCGCACCGCGCCTCGCCTGAAAGCGGACAGGCCCCGGTAGCGGCGCGGAGGGCCGTTGCCGGCCCGCCGACAGATACTTTGTCGTCAGTTGGTCTTCCTGCTGCCGGTGGCACGGCCTTCGGCAATCCAGCGGGCGCCGAGCACCAGCGCACCCATGCTGAATTCCTTGCCATGCACGGCCACCATCTCTTCGGAGAGCTTGGCGATCTTCTCGAAGAAAGCGTCCTTGCTCTTCTCTTCGGCGTTGAGTTCTGTCTGCATCTGTTCCTCCATGGTCAACACATTGATGCTATTTGAAGATTTCATCRGGCAAGGTGACGATCGCCGCACTGCCGAGTGCGTCGCCAATTGCCAGGTGCCGGCCATCCGCCGACCATTTTAGCGCGGTCACCGGCCCGCCACCCTCGCGGATGATCAGTTCCGCAGGTGAGCCGATCGGCGCGACCACGACCCGGCCGTTGACATAGCCCGCAGCCGCCATTTTTCGCTGCGGATGGGCGGCGACTGCGGCCACCAGCACGAACCCAGCCTTACCGGTCGCCAGCGCACCGCGTGCTCCTTCGGAAAGCGGCGCTGCCGCCATCGTCCATCCGGCGATCCGATAGGCGCCGCTGGCGAGAAGTGCGTTGGCGGCATTGCTCCAATCGACCTGGCCGACCGGCCCGGGAAAATCGGAGAATGTCGCGGTATCGCCGGTTGCGGCGTTGAGCAGGCAGAGCCCACCTTGCTCCAACCCGCAAGCCAGCCAGGTTCCATCGGGGCTCCATTCAAGCGAAAGTGGCTGGGTGGAGAGTGTGCGTTCTGAGATCGGTTCGTTTGGTTGGGTGGCCGACCGAATGCTCAGCCAGCCGTCGCCGGCCAGGGCCAGGAGTGCGCCATCCCCGGATATGGACAGGATGTCGACTGTCCGGCCGCCGAGATTCAGTTCCGTGATCGGTCCGGTTTCTCCGGGCTGGAGCCGCAGATGATCTCTCACGACGGCGGCGGTCATCCCCGTCCGGTGGCAATGGGTGAAGGCGGAAATCGGGCTCTGGTCGGCAAGCAGCTTGCCGGCAATCTCACCACCGCGGTTGAGGCGCAGCAATTCGCCTTTGGCGGTCAGCGCCACGAAGCCGCCTTGCGCGTCGGCCGAAAGGCGTGTCGCCTCCTGCAGACGGGTGTTGATCAGCGGCGACGGCTTGCCCTCGCGTGGGCGGATCGTCGTCTGGCCGTTGTCGACGGCAATGCGTGCCTCCGGCGGCTCGTTGTCGGCGAGGCGGGCGAGCGCCACTGTGCCGTCGGCCGCCGCTATCGCCAGCAAGGTCGCATCGGCATTGAAGCACAGCTGGCTGACCGAGGCCCGGCGCTGCCATTGGCGCGCCAGGAGATCGAACAGGGTCAGGTTCGGCATTGTCTGCTGGTTCATCTCATCCTCCCTTTGCCGCCTCGATCTCCCGGTCGAGTGCGGCGACATCCTCTTCCGCCGCTTCGATCTCCCCGGCGCAATCGACCAGGGCGTGTCGCATCGCTTCGGCGCTCTCCTCCACCTCATGCAATTCCTGCACCAGTTGCCGGTCGGCAGGATTGCGGGCGGTTTCCAGCTCGATCCGCAAGACCTCCATTTCGGCGCCGGCAATCGCCTGCGTCAGCTTCAGCGCCTTGGCATTCAGCGCCGAGACGACGGCGATGCTTCCGGCACGCCGGCGGATGAGGTCGAAGGCTTTCTCGTCGCGAGTGGCCATGACGGCGCTCTCCTTTTCGTTCTCCGGCGGCATCACCGTTCGCGGCCTTCCGGCGATTTCCAGGCGTCCAGCACCACGGGCAGTTCCGGCAGCTGGCTCCTGAACTGGTTTTCGGCCATGCCGACATAGCTGCGCAGCTGGTCCCAGATATCCACCCGGATCAGGGTGTCGCCGGTCAGTTGCTCCATTTCCTCGACGCGGAACTGCCGGGAAAGGGAGACGCCGGAAAACACGAAATCGCGCAGCATCAGCGCATGCTTTTCGGCAAAGGCATGGATCATCGGATGCGTCTCCGGCGTCACGCCGGTCATGGCCAGCTCATCAAGGATGAAGCGCTGGAAATGGCTCTGCATCAGATGCTGGCTCTCGCCGATGAACCGCATGACAAAGACGAGGTCACGCTGCATCAACCCGGCAAGCTGGGTCGTGACATCGCTGCTGGGCGCGCCCGAAGGCCTGAAATTGCCGTTGCTGCCACTCATAGTGCCTCGCAAATCAAAAGAATATCCGGTTTGGCGGAGCTGAAATCATAATTAAAGAATAGAATTATGTCCATAAATGTTTATTTCTATATGACGATTATATAAGAGCGTGTAGAAAAATATAGATAACGTTACGTTTGTAAATTACGATTGTAAAATAACGTTACACTCAATGTAATTTCCGAAAATACTAAACGCCGAAAGCGCTGTATTTCTGAACTGGCACGGCCTTTGCATCGTCTATCGCATAACAAGCCATCGCGTTCACAGCGACGCTAGAAGAACGAAGGAGTGGGGGAGCGGTTCGCACGCATCCGGTCGAGGAGGCCGGACATCCCCAGAGACCTTTGCCGTGATCCACTTGAATGGCCGGACCGCTGGGTCGCGCCTTGGCGCATCCCTTTGGCCCAGCCGTTCCAACTTTCGCTCGCGGCGCCCGGTGCGCCGTTCCGGCCGGGGCCAGAGGGGCCCGCGGCTCAAACACAGTGGAGGCTGATGACGATGTCGTCTTTGACACTTAACAAGATCACCTCGCAGCGCGGTATTTCCGTCGGCGAGGCAACCAAGAAGATTTCCGACCTTGGTTGGAATCCGACCTATGTCCAGGAAGCGATGACGTTTCCGACCGACTACAAGATCAGCAAGGCGCCGCGCGATCCGATGAAGCAGGTGCTGCGCTCCTATTTCCCCATGCAGGAAGAAAAGGACAACCGCGTCTATGGCGCGCTGGATGCGGCTTTGCGCGGCGACATGTTCCGCAATGTCGAGCCGCGCTGGGTCGAGTGGATGAAGCTCTTCCTGGCGATCATTCCTTTCCCGGAAATCTCGGCCGCCCGCTCGATGGCTATGGTCGCCCGGCTGGCGCCCGGCGAAGACCTGCGCACTGGTTTCACCATGCAGATGGTCGACGAGTTCCGCCACTCGACGATCCAGATGAACCTGAAGAAATGGTACATGGAGAATTATATCGATCCGGCGGGCTTCGACATTACCGAGGAAGCCTTCGGCAAATGTTACGCCACGACGATCGGTCGCCAGTTCGGCGAGGGTTTCATCACTGGCGATACGATGACGGCGGCCTGCATGTACCTGACCGTGGTTGCCGAAACCGCTTTCACCAACACGCTGTTCGTCGCTATGCCGTCGGAAGCGGCGCGTAATGGCGACTATGCGCTGCCGACTGTGTTCCTGTCGGTGCAGTCGGATGAAAGCCGCCATATCGGCAACGGCCATTCGCTGCTGATGGCCGCTCTCAAGGAGCCGGAAAACCATCTGCTGCTCGAGCGCGACCTGCGCTACGCCTTCTGGCAGAACCATGCGATCGTCGATGCCGCCATCGGCACCTTCATCGAATACGGCACCACCAACCGTGACAAGAACAAGGAATCCTATGCGGAAATGTGGCACCGCTGGATTTTCGAGGATTACTACCGCACCTACATGCTGCCGCTGGAAAAATACGGCATCAAGGTCCATCACGACGACGTGCATGAAGCCTGGAACCGCATCACCAAGAAGCACTATGTCCACAAGGTGGCGCAGTTCTTCGCGGTCGGCTGGCCGGTCAACTTCTGGCGCATCGAGGCCCAGCGCGAGGCGGACTTCGAATGGTTCGAGCAGAAATATCCGGGCTGGTACGCCCAATTCGGCGACTTCTGGAAATGGTATGACAAGCTCAGCCATCGCGGCGAGAAGATCATCACCTTCAACGAAGACGTCGGCTATGTCTATCCGCACCGTTGCTGGAGCTGCCTCGTCCCCTGCCTGATCCGCGAGGATATCGTCGTCGACGAGATCGACGGCAAGCTGCACACCTTCGCCCACGAACTCGACCGCTGGACCGCTGTCGAGGCCTTCTCGGACGAATATCAGGGCCGCCCGACACCGGCTATGGGCCGCTTCAGCGGCAAGCGCGAGTGGGAAACCGTCTATCACGGCTGGGATCTCGCCGATGCCATCAAGGACCTGAACTTCGTCCGCTCCGACGGCAAGACGCTGGTGCCGCAGCCGCATCTGCGCTTCGACGGCAAGGACATGTGGACGCTGGACGACGTGCGCGGCCACACCCTGATGTCGCCGCTGCAGATCCTGCGCGACATGTCGCCGGCCGATCGCGAAAAGCACCTCGCCGAATACCGCGCGGGCTTCACCATCACGCCGTTCCACTGAAACAACGATCCGCGGAGGCCGGCTCAGGCCTCCGCGACTTCAAGGGAAGAGGGCCGTTCCTTCCGGGGAGCGTGCAGGAATTGGGAGATTCCATAGATGGCTGAAGCTCAAAAAGCGCATCAGGAGGCGCACAAGGTGCGGCTCGAGCCGGTCGGCGTCGAATTCGAGGTCGAGCATGGTGAGACGGTGCTGAATGCCGCGTTTCGCCAAGGCATCGCCCTGCCGCATGGCTGCAAGGAAGGCCAGTGTTCGGCCTGCAAATGCGTATTGCTCGACGGCGAAGTCGATATGCTGAAATATTCGACATTCGCGCTCAACGACATGGAAAAGGAAAGCGGGCACATCCTGCTGTGCCGCTCGATCGCCTATTCCGACATGGAAGTGGAGCTCCTCAACTATGATGAAGAGCTTCTGGCCAAGGCGATCGCCGTCAAGACTTACAAGGGCCGCATCTCGCAGATCGAGAAGCTGACCCATGACATCCGCGGCATCGAAATCGAACTCGGCTCCCCGATAAAGTTCTGGGCGGGACAGTATGTCGACATCACGGTCACAACGGAAGAAGGGGAGACGATTACGCGCTCGTTCTCCATGGCAAATACGCCGAGCGAAACCCAGAAACTCTCCTTCATCATCAAGAAATACCCACAAGGAAAGTTCTCCGGCGAACTCGATTCCGGAGGCATCCGGGTCGGAGCCGAGGTCAGCGTCGTCGGACCCTACGGAACCTGTTTTCGACGGGAAGACCGGCATGGACCATTAGTGCTCGTCGGCGCGGGATCGGGGATGTCGCCCGTCTGGTCGATCCTCAATGACCACCTTCTCAGCGGCGAGCAGCGGCCCGTCTATTTCTTCTATGGCGCCAGGACAGAGGATGATCTCTTCCATCTCGACAAGATCGAGGACCTGGTCGGCCGCTATCCGGACGTCACCTTCATCCCCGTGCTTTCGCACGCTCCGGAGGATGGCGGCTGGACCGGCGAGCGCGGCTTTGTCCACCAGGCGGTCGACGCCAAGCTGAAGGAGCTGGCGGTGGATGGCGAGGGCGATGTCTATGCCTGCGGCCCGCCGCCGATGATCGATGCGCTGCAGCCGGTGCTGTTCATGAACGGCTTTGAAGCCGAGCGCATTTTCTTCGACAAATTCACCACTTCGTCCGGGGGAGGAACTCCGGGTCATTAGATCGCCCCGCGCCAAGGCGCGGACAAGGCGATCGGTAAACGGGAAGTCGGAGTGTCGTGCATTTCCATGAACCACGACAGTCCGGAGCTGGACGAAGAACGGACAGCATCAAGGCAACTGCAACAAGGGAGTGAGAACTATGCCTGCAATATCGAGTTCAGTCGGGTCGGGTGCGGCAGGAGCGGCAATCTTTGCCGATTCCGAAAGCCGGCGGTATCGCTATTTCGATCCGAAAGGCCAGCGCGCCACCCACTACGAGGACGTCACCGTCGACGTCCAGCCGGATCCGGAACGCTATCTGATCCAGAACTGGATCATCTCTTTCGCCAATGGCAAGGGCGCCTATGTCAAGGACAACACCGCCGCCAAAAGCTCCAACTGGCATGCCTTCCGGGCGCCCGACCAGGAGTGGGAACGCACGCACTACCAGCGCCAGTCCAAGATCGAGACCATGGTGCAGAGCGTGATCGGCAATGCCCGCCGCGCCGGCGCACCGAAGGCGTTCGACAAGGTGTGGATCAAGATCCTGCAGGCCCATCTCGGGGCGTGGAAGCATGCGGAATTCGGCCTCGGCACCTCGCTGATGCAGGCGCAGCGCTACGGCTATACGCAGATGATCAACAACGCGACGCTCACCAATTCGTCCTACAAGCTGCGCCTCGCCCAGGACATCACGCTTTATCTGGCCGAGATCGGCATGGATATCGCCGGCTGGGACGACACGCTCGGCAAGAAGCACTGGCTCGAGGATGGCGTCTGGCAGGGCACGCGCGAGGCCATCGAGACGATCATGGGAACGTCGGATTATCTCGAACAGTATTTCGCCATCAACATCCTGTTCGAGCCTCTGGTTGGCGAACTGTTCCGCTCGGGCTTCCTGATGCAGGCGGCGGCCGCAAACCACGACTTCATCACCCCGCCGGTGATCTCGGCAGCCGAAGCCGATTACGAGCGCAATCTCGCCAACACGATCGACCTCATCTACACGCTGGCGAACGATCACGCCTATGGCGAGGCCAACCGCAAGCTCTTCCAGGGCTGGATCGCCAAGCATGGCGCGCTGGCCGACAAGGCCGCCCTCGGCCTGCAGCCGATCTGGTCGATGCCCCATTCCAAGCCGGTGTCCTTCTCCGACGTCTATGCCCAGTCCGGCGAACGGGTGAGCAAAATCCTCGGCGAACTCGGCCTGAACAGATAATCGAAGGAGCTTTCAACATGTCAACAGTAGCACGCGACGCATCGCACGATAACATCTTCAAGTCGATGAAGGACATCACCTTCGAGCAGACGATCTCGCACCAGTGCGGGGTCACCATGAACGATTCGGTCGAGGCGCGCGCCATCGCAGAGTTCATGAGCAAGAAGCCCGGCGTCACCGTCACCTAGGCGATGATCCGCATCGACGGCAACGGCAAGCTGATCTTCCGCATGGACGAGATCAGCGATTATCTCGGCCGCGAGATGACCGCCGAAATCTTCGAGGTCAACACATCCACGCATTACGGCCGCATGGTCCGCATCGATGACAACGAGGTGATCCTGTTCGGCGATATGGACGAAGTCTTCGAATACATCTGACCGTTCGGCAGGGTGGCGCGCCGCATCCGTGGCGCGCCGGACATTCAAATCATTGCAGCGGAGGCAACCATGTATATCACACCGGAAGGCAAGGAAATTTTCGTCGTCGACGGCCATACCCATTTCTGGGACGGCAGCCCGGAAAACCAGCGCAACATCCACGGCAAGCAATTCGTCGAGTGTTTCTACGCCTATCACACCGCGCTTAGCCCAAAGGAACAGCTCTGGGAAAAGAGCAAGTTCRAAAAGTACAGCGCCGACGACCTCTACCGGGACCTGTTCATCGACGGCCCGGACGACGTGGCGATCGTGCAATCGACCTATCTCAAGGATTTTTACAAGAACGGCTTCAACACGATCGAGCGCAATGCCGAGGTTGCCAAGCGCTATCCGGAACGCTTCATCGTCAACGGTTCCTTCGATCCGCGCGACGGCGAAAAGGCGCTCGAATATATCCACTTCATGAAGGAGACCTACGACATCAAGGGCGTGAAGATGTACACGGCCGAATGGAACGGGGCTTCGAAAGGCTGGAAGCTCAACGATCCCGAGGCCTACAAGTGCTTCGAGCTCTGCGAAAAACTGGGCATCAAGAACATCCACGTCCACAAGGGCCCGACGATCATCCCGCTGAACAAGGATGCCTTCGACGTCCATGATGTCGATTATGCCGCGACCGACTTCCAGAACCTCAACTGGATCATCGAACATTGCGGCTTGCCGCGGCTCGACGATTTCTGTTGGATCGCGGTGCAGGAGACCAATGTCTATGGCGGTCTTGCCGTGGCGCTGCCCTTCATCCATTCGCGGCCGCGCTATTTCGCCGAGGTGATTTCCGAACTGCTCTTCTGGTGCGGGCCGGACAAGATCCTGTTTGGATCCGACTATGCGATCTGGACGCCGCGCTGGCTGGTGGAAAAATTCTGGGCTTTCGAACTGCCCGAGGACATCGCCAAGGAGCGCGGCGTGCAGCTGACGCCGGAGATCAAGGAAAAGATCCTCGGTCTCAACGCTGCGCGGCTCTACGACATCGACGTCGCGGCGAAGAAGGCGGCGCTTGCCTCGTCGCCGTTCAGCATCGCTGCGGAGTGAGCGACATGACCTCCCTCGCTCTGTCAGAAAGCCGCCAGGGGGAACTCTGGCGGCGCCTCGAAGCGGTCAACGATCCCGAGCTCGACGAGCCGATCACGGAAATGGGTTTCGTCGAGCGCGCTGAAATCGCCGCCGATGGTAGCGTCAAAGTCGGGTTTCGCCTGCCGACCTATTGGTGCTCGCCAAACTTCGCCTTCCTGATGCTTGACGATATAAGGGCGGCGCTCGACGGACTTTCATGGTCGCCGGCCTATCAGGTGGTGTTGCACGACCATATGTTCGCCGATGAAGTGAACAAGGGCATTTCGGAGGGCAGGAGCTTCGCCGAGATCTTTGGTTCACTTGCGGAAGACACCGATCTCGAAGGGCTGAGGGAGAAATTCCGGCTGAAGGCGTTCAAGCGGCGGCAGGAGACAGTGATCTTGGATCTCAAGGCAATGGGGATGGCTGGCACTGAGATTGTCCTGGTGACGCTCGGCATGTTCGATGCCATCGCCGCCGACAGCGAGCAGTTTGGCAAGCACCAGGCCCGTTATCGTCAGGCGCTCCTGCAACGCTTCGCCGGGCTTAGCGCAAACGATGCCGTCATCGTTGACTACGACGGTGGGCGGATCACTCGCGAGGCCTTGCCGGCTCATCTTGCCGATCTTCGCAGCGTTCGCATCAACATGGAGTTCAACGGCGCGCTGTGCCGGGGGCTCAAGCATACGCGCTACAAGGAAGTCGAAGTCGTCGACGGCGAACCGACGCTGGTCGATTTCATCATGAACCGGGTGCCCGCGCCTGACGCACACTCGTTGTCGGCCAGTAACTGAAACCAGCGGCCTTCCAGCATAAGGCCCCAAATCAACAAACCGCCCGTCAGGCGGAAGGAGGAGYCATGCCCAAATTGATGTTGCACAATTCCGATGCACGCCGGGCGCTTGCCCGCGGCGTCGCCCGGTTGGCCGCCGCCGTCGAGCCGACACTCGGCCCGCGTGGCATGAATGCGATGATCGACCGGCCGCTCGGCACGCCGATGGTGACCCGCGACGGCGTTTCGATCGCCTCGGAGATCGAATTGCATGACCGCTTCGAGAATATGGGGGCGCAGGTGGTGCGCGAGGTCTCGATGCAGACCAACGAGATCGCCGGCGACGGCACGACGACGGCGATCGTGCTCGCCAACGCGCTGGTGCAGAAGGGCATCGAGGCCAATGAACGCGGCGCTAAATCCGTCGACCTGTGCAAGGGTATCGACCTTGCCGTGGACAAGATCGTCGACGCGCTGAAGGCCAAGGCCAAGCCGGCCAAGGGCAATGGCGTGCTGGCGGCTGTCGCCAATATCGCCGCGACCGATGCGAGACTCGGCGCGCTGGTGGCGGAAGCCTATGAGCGCGTCGGCAAGGACGGCATCATCACCACCGATTTCAGCGTCACGACCGAGACCACGCTCGATGTCGTCGAAGGCATGTCCTTCGAGCGCGGCTACCTTTCGCATCACATGGTCACCAACCAGGAAAAGATGGAGGCCGTGCTCGATCGGCCGCTGATCCTGATGACCGACCTCAAGATCCGGGAGCCCCAGGCGATCGAGGCGGTGCGCAACATTGCCGCCAAGGCCGGCCGACCGCTGCTGATCGTTGCCGAGGAAGTGTCGCCCGATGTGGTGGTGATGCTGCTCGGCAAGCAGGGTCCCGGCAAATATCTGATCGTGCATCCCCCGGAATACGGCCATTGGCGCAAGGCGATGATGGAGGATCTGGCGATCCTGACCGGCGGCCGGGTGATCGCCCGTGACCTTGGCGGCCAGATCGAAGATGTAACACTCGAGGATCTGGGTTCGGCGGAACGCGTCATCACCAGCGCCACCTATACCACGATCGTGCGCGGCGGCGGCGACCCGGCGGCCATAGTTGCCCGCCGTGCGCAGGTACAGCGGCAATATGAAACGGCGCCGCCCAATATCGAGCAGGACAAGTTGCGCGAGCGGCTGGCCAAACTCTCCGGTGGCACGGCAGTACTCTATGCCGGCGGCGTCACGCCGGTCGAGCAGAAGCGCACGATCCAGCTGATCGAGGATTCGTTGCATGCCGTACGCGCGGCGGCAGAGGAGGGGGTCGTGGCGGGCGGCGGCTCGGCGCTGGCGCAGATCGCGCCGGTGCTCGATAGCGTGCTCGAAAGTGTCGACCATGACGTGGCGGAAGGCGTCCGCCTCGTCCGCTCGGTGCTGACCCGGCCACTCTGGCGGATCGCCACCAATGCCGGCGGCGATCCGGATGCGATCATTTCGGAGGTCACCCGCGTCAATAGCGGCCATGGCTACAATGCCGCCACCGGCGTCTACCAGAACATGATCGAGGCCGGCATCATCGATCCGGTGCGCGTCACCTATACCGCGCTACGCAATGCCGCATCCGTCGCCAAACTTATCCTGACGACTGAAACGCTGATTGGCGATCTCGCCGAAAACGAAACCGATCCGACCGAAGGCCCGGCCCTGGGGGGCGGTGCGGAGAAGCTCGGGCGTCCATGAGAGGGTTGGTATTCTCGATCGATGGCGGCCGATGAGCAGGCTGCCGCAGCCTTCTCCCTGTGGAAACCGGGAGAAGGCATTCGCAGCTCGGTCGTTGTTGTCAACTCGGCTATCTCAGTGGCAGATATCAAACAAACCCGCGCCGAATCCCAAACTGCTCCAGCTTCCGATACAGCGTCGGCCGCGATATGCCGAGCCGTTGGGCGACCTTGCTGAGATTGCCGTGCTCGGCCGCCAGCGCATTCCTTATCGCCTGCCGCTCCGCATCTTCGAAGCTCAGGACCGCCGGGTTGTCCGGTGCATTCGCTCCAGCTCCCGCAGTTATGATCAGATCGTGGCGTTCGATGATTTCGGTGGGCAGGTCCTCCAGGCCGACAAAGCCGTGGCGCGAGAGAATATGCAGCCGCTCGACCAGGTTTCTAAGCTCGCGGACATTGCCCGGCCAGCGATAGGCGAGCAGCGCGTCGAGCGCTTCGCTGGAGAAATGCAGCGGCATGCCGTTCTTGCGCGCGGCCATCTTCTCGTTGAAATGGGCGAGCAATAGCAGGCTGTCGCTGCCGCGGTCGCGCAGCGGTGGCACGTGGATCGAGACCGTGCTGATTCGGTAGTAGAGATCGCGGCGGAAGCGGCCTGCTTCGACCTCGCGCTTCAGGTCGCGATTGGTGGAGGCGACCAGCCGGACGTCGACCGGCCGGGCACGGTTTTCGCCCAGCCGGCGCACCGTCCGATCCTCGAGCACGCGCAGCAGGAAGGGCTGGATATCGAGCGGCATTTCGCCGATTTCATCAAGGCTGAGCACGCCGCCATTGGCAAGCTCGAACACGCCGGGCTTGCCTTCGCGTGAAGCGCCGGTAAAAGCGCCGGCGACATGGCCGAAGAGCTCGCTGCCGAACAGGTCCTTGGTGATGGCGCCGCAGTTCAGCGCGATGAAGGGGCTGCCGGGCTGCTTCTGGTTTCCGGCATGAATCAGCCGGGCGAACAGTTCCTTGCCGACACCGGTCTCGCCTTCGATCAGGAGCGACGTGACATCCTCCGTCTCGGCAACACGGTAGGCAATGTCGACGGCCGCACGGAGGCTTTCGCTCTCGCCGACAATCAGCGCGCGCTCGTCCTCCAGCCTGCGCGAGTCGCGCCGGCTCAGGGAGAAGGTGCGGCTTTCCTGTTTGGGGAAGACCAGGGCTGCGCCCCGCACAGCGCCATCCAGCTCAAGCGGGCTGACATGACAGGATTGCATATCCTTCGGCAGGGCGGTGGCGACGCTGTCGAGAAAGCCGGAATTGCTGAGCTCCGGCAACCGACAGCTCCGGCTGCCCTGGCGCAATCTGTCGCCGAAGCGCTTGCGCTCCATCAGCGGCACATTGTTGCTGTAGATTGCGCGGCCATGCCGGTCGACGATCATCACGCCGTCGCTGGAACGATAATTGCTCGCCGAGGCGATGAAGGCTTCGAGCAGCCGCATGCGCTGCTCGTTCTGGGAGCCTGACAGTGCCCGCTCGATCTCGCGGGCGGCTGCGGCGACCAGCGCAATATTGTGCGGCCGGAAAATGTCGGGATGGCCGGACAGGTCGACCACGCCGATGACCTTGCCGTCGAACGGATCGCGGATCGGGGCGCCGGCGCAAGTCCAGGTCTTGATGCCGGCGCAGAAATGTTCGGCCGCATGCACGAAGACCGGCTCACCGGTCCACAGCGCCGTGCCGATGCCATTGGTGCCGACAACGTCCTCGGTCCATTTGCCGCCGATACCGAGATGGATGTCCATGCCGTCATAGAGCGTCCGCTTGTCGCCGATGGCATCGATCAGCACGCCCTCGCTGTCGGCCAGAACCAGCATGGCGCCGGTTCCTTCCAGCATGCGGCCGATCGCGGAGAATGGCCGCTGTGCTGCCTCCAGCAGTTCGGAACTGCCCCGTGTCAGAGCCTCGACGGCATCGCGGTCGGTTTCGAGCGGCGCCTCGTTGCGCTGGGCGTCGATGCCGCCGCTAGCGCAGCGATACCAGGAATCGTGGATGGTCGAGCGGACCGGCAGCGAAGGGCGCGACGGCTCCGTGCGGCCTTCCAGCAGGGTCTCCCAGGCCTTCATCGTGGTCAATTCGTCATAGGCCTGATGCAGGGTCATTTCGCTGGCAATCAGCCCGCTGACTTCGGGCGTCCGGTCAGGGCCGAAATTTCCCGGCGTGGATGAATTGTGTCTCATCGGCTATCACATTCCTCATTCGAGGGAACTGGACTTCAGGCACGCAGTCTCGCAGGCGGAAGCCGGGCCTGCGACGGTTATGTCTCGGGAGGAATGTCGAGCCTTAGCCCGATATCGGCCGCCAGATCCTTGTCGCCATAAGCGGGACCCAGGAGCACACCGTCGATGTCGGCGAGCAGCTCGGCCACCTGGTCGTCGAGAGGCGCGATGAAACCGTTCGCCTTTGTCGACAGGCGGAAGATTTTTGTGCCGCGCGCCTCGCGGATCTCGCCGAAATGCTGCAATTGCCGGCCTGTGCCGATATCGACGGCGATGACGCGACCGTTGGCCGTGACGCGAATTTTCGGTTCCGGTTCGGGCGCAGGCTTTGCGCTGCCGCCGATATGGATGATCAGGCCCTCGGCTTGCGGCACAGGCTTCGGCTTCTTCGATTCTGAATAGCGACCGCTGCTCAACTGGTCGGCCAGCTTGGTGATCACGCCACGATTCTGCTCGATCAGCCGCTTGACTTGCGCGTCCTCCCGACGCGGGCCGTCCTGCTTCGAAAAGATCTCGACCATAAATCCTCCCAGATCCTGTCAAGAACGGAATATGCACTATCCGTTGGAAATGCGTAGCACATTTCACATGCGCAAGACAGCGAATGTAACCCACACCGATCCGAGGCAGGTGGTATCCGGCGACTGCGTGGCGGGTTATTCTAAAAGTCCGCGACTTTGCCCCACACCGACGAGCTGAAACGATCAGGGTGGTAAGGAGCCGGATCGACGATCGGCGAGGCGCCGGTCACGATATCTGCGACGAGACGACCGGCTCCGGGACCGATGCCAAAACCGTGGCCGGAAAAACCGGCGGCGAGAATGAAGCCTGGGAGCGTCGATATTTCACCGATGCCGGGCACGCCGTCCGGCGTGCTGTCGATATAGCCGGCCCAGGCGGCGGTAATATGGGTTTTGCGCAATTCCGGCAGCAGTTCCAGTGCTCGCGCATGGGTCAGTTCGATGGTTGCCTGGTCTGGGCGTGGGTCGAGAATGCGCATGCGCTCCATCGGCGTCGGCCGGTCAAGGCGCCAGCGCGTGAGCGTTTCGTGGCCCGAGCGGAATCCCTCCAGCCCGCCGGGCGACAGGCTCTTGCGGCGCTTGAGGAACATCGGGATGAATTGCGACGAGAAGCGCAATTGCTGCGGCGTGACGTCGATCCGTCCCCGGCCGCTGATCGCCAGCGTGTAGCCGCCATCGCCGCGGCGGGTGATCGAGACGCCGGCTGTATGCAGCGTGTCCGGCAACCCTTGCGCTTCGGCGGAGACGGAGAGGATCGAGGAGCGGACGGATGCCTGCGGAAAGCGGATACCCAACTGTCTGCAGAACGATGACGCCCAGGCGCCACCGGCGAGAATGGCGATCCTGGTGCGAATGACGCCGCTCTCCGTCACCACGCCGCTGACGCGGCCGCCCTCTGTTTCGAGACCGCGCGCGGCGCAATTCTGGTGCACGGTGCTGCCCAGTTTGAGGATGGCGCGCGCAACGGCCGGCGCAGCATTGGCCGGGTCGGCAATCCCGTCGGTGGGCGAGAAGACGCCGCCTTTCCAGGTCCGGCCGGTCGCCTTGCCGCGCTCGGTCGCCGCGGTACTGTCGAGCATATGGGTGGTCACCCCGACTGTTTTGGCGAAGTCGCGCCAGCGCGCCCAGCCGGCGAGCTCCTGCTCGCTGTTGCTGAGATAGAACAGACCGGAGCGCCGGAAGCCGGCATCCTCGCCGCTTTCGGCGGCAAAACTCTCCCAGAGATCGAGGCTTTTCGTGGCGATCGGCAATTCCCGCGCATCGCGGTTCTGCTGCCGGCACCAGCCCCAGTTCCGGCTCGACTGCTCGGCGCCGATCAGGCCCTTCTCGATCAGGGCGACGCTCAGCCCAGATCGCGCCAGATAATATGCTGTGAAAACGCCGACGATGCCGCCGCCAATGACCACGACATCGGCCGATTTCGGCAATTCCGGTGTCGTTTCGATCTTGCGAAGCGGTGCAGGCATTTTTGGTCTCCAAACTGGCTTCCATTTTAGCCCATTGGCGGGCGAAGCGGAGCCGGAGATTGTGGCCTTCTGGCATTTTATGCTGTATGATGCCAAAGCAACGAACTATTGTGCTCCATTGCAGAATTTCTACGTGAGTGGATATGGGGCGGCGTTGTGATAGGCTTTATCGCTGGAACGCACAGCATTTTGTGCTAAGACTTCACAATAGTCCCGGAGCGGCGTATCCCGATGAAACTTGACCGGATCGACATCAAAATCCTCTACGAATTGCAGAGAAACGGTCGCGTTACCAATGTGGAACTCGCCGAACTGGTGAACCTGTCGCCGAGTCCCTGCCTGATGCGCGTCAAGCGGCTGCAAGCAGAGGGATACATCGAGGGCTATTCGGCGCAGATCAATCTCGGCAAGCTCGGCCAGACATTGACGGTGTTTACCGAGATCACGCTCAAGAACCACCGGCAGATCGACTTCGCACGCTTCCTGTCGGTCGTCGAAAAGATCGACCAGGTGATCGAATGCCATCTCGTCTCCGGCGGCTACGACTATCTGATGAAGTTCGTCACTGCCGGGATCGGGGAATACCAGACGATCATGGAGCGACTGACCGACATGGACATCGGCATCGACAAATATTTCAGCTTCGTCGTGCTGAAGTCACCGATCGTCAAGGCGCATATGCCCCTGCCCAGCCTGTTTCCGATGTAGAGACACGTCGCCAGGGGCGGCGCACGGTCAACCGTGGCCATATTCCCGCTTGAGCTCGGGATCCAGCACCAGGTTGTCGAGCCATTTGGGGTCGAGCTTCGGCACCGAGGCGAACAGCAGTTGGGAATAGGGATGGCGGGTCGCCCCGGCGTTCTCCGGCGTGATCTCATCCACCTTCTTGCCGCCATACATGACCACGATTTCATCGCAGATCGCTTCCACCACCGACAGGTCGTGGCTGATGAAGATGTAGGAAAGCTGCAGTTCGCGTTGCAATTCCTTGAGCAGGTCGAGGATGGCCGCGGCGACGACCGTGTCGAGCGCCGAGGTGATCTCGTCACAGATGATCAGTTGCGGCGACGCGGCAAGCGCGCGGGCGAAATTTACCCGCTGCTTCTGTCCGCCGGAAAGCTCCGCCGGGTGGCGATAGCGCAGCGTGCGGGGAAGACGGACCATGTCGAGCAGTTCGTTGACGCGCGCGTCACGCGCCTTGCGGTCCATGCCGTGGTAGAAGGTAAGCGGCCGGCCGAGAATATCTTCGATCGGCTTGGCCGGGTTCAGCGCGGTATCCGCATATTGAAAGACGATCTGCATCTCGCGCAGCTGATCTTGTGTTCTGCCGCGCGCGGCAGGGCTTGCGACAGCGCCGTTGAAGGTGATCTTCCCCGCGGCCGCCGGATGAATGCCGGCAATTGCCCGTGCCAGGGTCGATTTCCCGCAGCCGGATTCGCCGATAATGCCGAGGTTTCGGCCCTTCTCTACCTTGAGGCTGACAGACTGAACGGCGCGAACGATTGGCAGCCCGTCGGATTGAATCTGCCCGTAGCCGGCGACCAGATCGCTGATTTGCAGCAAGGGCGGTGCCTGTGCCGGGTCCTGCTTGGTGTCGGAACGCCGTTTCGGCTCGAAGGCGGCCAACAATTCCCTTGTATAGGGATGTGTGGCCGCAGTCAGGATTTGCGAGGTCGTGCCGGTCTCCTGCGCCTGCCCGCCTTTGAGAACGACGATGCGATCGGCGATTTGCGCGACGACAGCGAGGTCATGCGAGACGTAGACCCCGGCAATGCCGCCGGCCCGCATGACATTCTTGAATGCTTTCAGGACGTCGATCTGGGTCGTCACGTCGAGTGCGGTGGTCGGCTCGTCGAAGATCACCAGCTTGGGATCGCCGATCAGCGCCATGGCGGCGGCAAGGCGCTGCAACTGGCCGCCGGAAACCTGATGCGGGTAGCGATCGCCGATCGTGTCGGGATTGGGCAGCGACAGCGCCTTGAACAGTTCGACAGCGCGCTCGCGTGCCTTCTCCGGCACCATCAGCCTGTGAATACGGGTAACCTCGATCACCTGTTCCATGATCGTCGCTGAGGGATTGAAGGCCGCCGCCGCACTCTGTGGCACATAGGCGACCTGGGTGCCGCGGTATTTGGCGCGTTCCCGCTCCGACATGGCCGCCATGTCCTTGCCATCGACCCAGACTTCGCCGCCCGAAATGCGGCATCCCGGGCGTGCGTGCCCCATCAGCGACAATGCAATCGTCGTCTTGCCGGAGCCACTCTCGCCGATCAGCGCTACGATCTCGCCCTCGGCGATCTCCAGGCTGACGCCCTTGATGATCTCGACAACCCGTCCGGCGTCGGTTCTGGCTTCGACATTTAGATTTCTGACTTCGACGAGATTGGCCATCTTCACGCGCTCCGGTCCCTAATCTTCTGGGGCAGGTTGTCGATCAGGAGATTGACGCTGATGGTCAGGCTGGCGATCGCCAGCGACGGCACGATCACGGCAGGGGCGCCGAATGGCAGGGCGCCGATATTTTCGTGTACCAGTGCTCCCCAATCGGCATAGGGCGGCTGCAGCCCCAGCCCGAGGAAGGAGAGGCCGGAGAGCAAAAGGACGATGAAGACGAAGCGCAGGCCGAGGTCTGCGAGCACCGGCCGAATGATGTTCGGCAGAATTTCCGATCCGATCAGATAGGGAATGCTTTCCCCGCGGATACGGGCGACCGTCATGAAATCCATCGTGTTGACATTGACGGCCAGCGCCCTGGCAAAGCGATAAGCCCCGGGAGTGTAGATGACGGCAAGCGTCACGATCAGCACGGGTATGGACGAGCCGACCGCGGCCACGACGACCAACCCGAAAAGCTTGTTCGGGATCGAGTTCATCGCATCGAGGAAACGGCTCAGTCCCGCATCCAGCCAGCCGCCGGCGACCGCTGCGATCATGCCGAGGACGACGCCGCTGAAACAGGCGATCGATACGGCTGCCAGCGAGATGCCGACCGTGTAACGCGCGCCCATCAGCACCCGGGAGAACATATCGCGCCCAAGGTAGTCAGACCCCAGCCAGAGCATCTTGCTCATCGGGCCGAAATAGTCCGTGTCGACGATCTCGCCCACGGGATGGGGAATGACGAGCGGTGCGAACAAGGCAACGAGCGTCCATGCCACGATGACGAGAAAGGCGGCAATCCCGACCAGATTGATATTGTAGCCTGCCAGCGACAGGCGCGGATGAATGGTGCTTGCCCTGTTCATCGGAGCCTCGGATTGGAGAGAATGGCGACGATATCGGCGGCGGTGATCAGCAAGAGATAGCCAAGGCAGAAAATCATCGCGCAGCTTTGGATCAACGGCAGATCGCGGGTGGCGACGGCGTCGACCATCAGCTTGGCGATCCCCGGATAGTTGAAGATCGTCTCGACGATGATGACGCCGCCGACGAGATAGGAGAGCGACAGCGCAATCGCATTGACGATCGGGCCGAGAGCGTTCGGCAGCGCATGCTTGAACACCATCCGGCTGCGGGAGGCGCCTTTGAGCAGCGCCATTTCGACATAGGGCGTGTCCAATGTCTCGATCACCGCGGCGCGGGTCATGCGGATCATCTGGGCCGAAATGACGAAGGTCAGCGTGATCACCGGCATGGCATAGATTTTCAGGAGATCGGCCAGTGAATGCGCTTCATTGACGGAGGACAGTGCCGGCAGCCATTTGAGATAGACGGCGAAGACCAGGGCCGCCGATGTCGCGATCATGAATTCGGGCACTGAAATGACGCCGATCGACACCACCGTCGCGATCCGGTCGTAAAGCGATCCGCGCAGCATGGCGGAAGTAATGCCAAGCGCAAGCGCCAGCGGCACCGAAACCAGCGTGGTGATGCCGGCAAGTTCCATTGTGGCGACGAAGCGCCCGCCAATCAGCCGTGCCACCGGCATGTCGTTGGCATAGGACGTGCCGAGATCGCCCCGCGCCAGGCCGAGCAGCCAGCGCAGGAAGCGAAAGAAAGCCGGGTCATCGAGATGCATGGCCTTGCGCAGTCCGGCAACCGCTTCCGGGGTTGCGGCCTGTCCCAGCAGGATTGAGGCCGTATCGCCTGGCAGCAGGTTCGTCGCGAAGAACACCGCAAACGAGACGATCAGAAGCGTGATGACCGCGATAACAAGCCTATTGAGAATTAGGTATGAAACCTCGGATTTCATCGAGGGGCTCCTCGCTGCGAAAATGGTCCGCGGCCGGCAGAATGGGATCCGGGAGCGCCGCTGCGCCCCCGGACGGTTTGCGCCATCAGGCTGCAAGCCAGATGTATTCCGCCAGCGCGTAACCCATCATGCCACCAAGCGGGTTTGCATCCAAACCCTTTACCTTGCTCGAAATCGCATCGACGTTGGAAATATAGGCCGGAATGATGGTGCCGGCTTCTTCGGCGATCATCACCTGCATCTGGTTGTAGATCTCCTTGCGCTTGGCCTGATCGAGCAGGCCGCGGGCTTCGATCATCAACTTGTCGAATTTCTCCGACTTGTACTGGCTTTCGTTCCACGGCGCGTTCGACGCATAGAGCAGCGAGAACAGGATGTCGGGCGTCGGGCGCGGGTTGATATTGCCGAAATGGATCGGCGCCTTGAGCCAGTAATTGTCCCAGTAGCCATCGGAGGGCACACGCTGGACATCCAGCTTCATGCCGATATCGGTGCCGGCGGCCTGGATGATCATTGCCATATCGATCGAGGAGGTGGCGGCGTCGGAGGCGATGACCGGAATCGACTGGCCAAGAAGGCCGGCCTTGTTGAAATGGAACTTCGCCTTGTCGGGGTCGAAGGCCTTCGGCTTCAGATCAGCATCGTGATAGAAATTCGCCGGCGAAACCGGCTGGTCGTTGCCGACCTCGCCGAGGCCGCGAAGAGCGGATTTGACGATCTGCTCGCGGTTGACCAGGTATTTCATTCCGGCGATGAAATCCTTCTTGTTGCCGGGCGACATGTCGAGCCGCATGTTGAGGTTGGTGTAATTGCCGGAGGTGGTCTTCGACAGTTCGAAGCCGGACTGGCTTTCCACCAGCTTCATGGCACGCGGATTGATAGAGGCGGCAAGGTTGATATCGCCGGAAAGAAGCGCGTTCACACGGGCATTGTCGTCACTGATGGCGATGAACTCGAAGGAGTCGAGATAGGGCATGCCCGACTTCCAGTAGTTCTTGTTCTTCGTCACCACGGAGCGAACGCCTGGCTCGAACGTTTCGAGCGCGAAGGCGCCGGTGCCGTTGCCCTTGGAAAAGTCCTTCGTGCCATCGGCGACGATCATGAAATGGTGCAGCGACAGGATGGTCGGCAGGTCGGCATTGGGGTCGGCCAGGGTGATTTCGACGGTCGACTTGTCGACAGCCTTGAAGCCGGTCATCTGCGCAGCGATCTTGGCAACCTTGGAGCCGACGGCTGGATCGAGATGGCGCTTGAGCGAGTAGACCACGTCATCGGCGGTCAGGGCCTTGCCGTCATGGAAGGTGACGCCCTTGCGCAGCTTCACGGTCCAGGTCTTGGCGTCTTTGCTCTCGATGCTTTCGGCGAGTTCCATCTGCGGCGCGCCCGACTTGTCGAGGAAGGTCAGGCGATTGTAGAGCGAGCAGCAGCGCACATAGTCGGTCGACAGCGATGCCTTGGCGGGATCGAGCGTATCGGCGGTCGAGGAAGACCAGCCGGCCGCCTTGAAGGCACCGCCCGAGACCGGGGTCGCGGCGACCGCCTGCGAGGCGCGGCCAAGGACGATGCCGCCGGTCGAGGCTGCGACGCCACCGGCCAGCATCATCTTGAGGAGATCGCGCCGGGTCGCGCCGCGGCGGATGGCATTTTCGACCATTGCGTCGTCGGCTTTGGTCCAGTTGGTAATTTTGTCAGTCATGTCATTCCCCTTTTCCGTTGGTTTGGCGGGCTGCCCATCTTGCCTGCGGGCTTTCCCGGCCTGGGTTTAGGCTCTGGTTGTCAGGCTTTCCTTCACGGCGGCGGCAAAATCCGCCATTGAGGTAAAGTGGTAATCGGGTTTGGTGAAATTCCCGGGCTCGATCGTCCCGCCATAGCCTTTCTGGGCATGGCGGCGTTCTATCCAGCAATTGGTCAGGCCGAGCTTTCTGGAGATGCCGATATCGTGATACTGGCTTTGGGCCACGTGCAGGATGTCGTCCTTGCTGTCGCCTTGCGCGTCGACGAAATCGAAGACCTGTTCGAAGAAGGCAGGATCCGGCTTTTCCGTGCCGGTGTCGTCGGCAGTGAAGGTAGCGAAGAACGGCGAACCCAATTGCTTTTCGAAATGCTCGAGTGCCCAGCGGCGGGCATTGGTCATGGCGATCAGCCGGTGGGTTTTGGAAAGCTCCGCGAGCGCTGCGGCGCTGTCGGCAAAACCCTTCCAACTCGCCGCGGAGTCGCGCAGGCGTGTTCCGTATTCCTCTTTCGCCGGCAGGCCGAGTTTCGGCGCGATGACCATATAGACGCGCACGAGATCATCCGGAAAAAGGCCGGCATCGCCGCTGTAGCGCGCCTGGCGATAGAGCGTAAGCGCCTCTTCGCCGTCGACCGATGCACCAGTCTCGGCGGCAATCCGGGCGAGGCAATCCTTGATACCGCCTTCGAAGTCGATCAGGGTGCCGACGACATCGAAGGTGAAATATTTGAACGCCGGAAAATCCTTGGCCAAGTCCATGCTCTCCTTCATGCCCTGCTGCATCGCAGGCGGTTCACGGCAGAAAATTCTGGCTCCCGCCGCGCGTGCTTGTCTTCGAAAGCCTTGAAAACCATCGCCGTGGCCGTTTTCTGCGAGCAGTTTGGCAGTTCTGCAGCGCCGGATTCGCCGAATTGGCATGAGACCGCGGCACAAAATTGCGAAATTGCCGGCCCGGGCGATATTTCGAAAGCGCCGTGCCGTGCGAGGAAACGTCCCGTCACGCCAGCGCCCGGCGCACATCCGGATCATCGAGGGTTTGATCGAGGGTTTTGCGCGTGCGCTCGACAATGGCGTCAATTTCGTCGGATGTGCAGCAGAGCGGTGGCGCATAGCCGAGAACGCCATGTGCAAATGCCCTGATGATCAGGCCGTTCTCCCAGGCCCGGTCGAAGACGCGTCGCGCCGGCATGGCGGCGGCAGGAAGCGGCGTCTTTTTCGCCTTGTCCACTACCAATTCCACGGCGGCAAGCATGCCGCGGCCGCGGACATCACCCACCAGCGGATGGTCGCGCAGACCCTCCAGACCCGCCATCAGCCGCTTTCCTGCCTTGGCGCCGTTCTCGAGAATGCCGCTCTCATAAAGGCGCAGCACTTCGAGCCCGACGGCGGCGCTGACCGGATGGGCGGAATAGGTGTAGCCATGGCCGACAGCTGAATTCCCAGCGCTGTCGGCAATTACATCATAAACATGATCTGCCATGAACACGGCACCCATCGGCACATAGCCGGATGTCAGGCCCTTGGCCGTGGTCATGAAGTCCGCAACGATGTCTTCTTCGGTGCAGGCAAACAGCGGACCGGTCCGGCCGAAGCCGGTAATCACCTCATCGGCGACGAAGAGTATGCCATGTCGCCTGCAGCGCTCTCGCATAGCCTTGATCCAGCCTTTCGGCGGAACGATGACACCACCTGAACCCTGGATCGGTTCGGCATAAAATGCCGCAACCCGGTCGGCACCGATGTCTTCGATCTTGGCATCCAGCGCGGCGAGCGATGCGGCGATGATGGCCTCCGGATCTTCGCCGACCGGATTGCGGTAGGGATAGGGCGAGGGGATCTTGTGCTGCCAGTCATAAGGGATGCCGAAACCGGCATGGAAAGCGGGGAGCGCGGTGAGCCCAGCGCCGACCACCGAGGAGCCGTGATAGCCCTGTTCAATGGAAATGAACTGGTCGCGCTGCGGCTCGCCCCTGGCGTGCCAGTAATAGCGGATGAAGCGGATCGTGCTGTCGACGGCATCGGACCCGCCAAGGGTGAAAAAGACATGGTTCAGATCCCCGGGCGCCCGGTCGGCAAGTTCCGATGCGAGCCGGATCGCAGGTTCCGAACCGAGATCGAAATAGGCCGTCGCGTAAGGCAGTTCGCGCATCTGGCGCGCGGCTGCCTCGACGATGCTTTCATGGCCATAGCCGGCATTGACGCACCAGAGACCGGCAAAGCCATCGAGCAACTGGCGCCCGGTCTGGTCCGTGACCGTCGCGCCCTTGGCGGACTTCAGCACGCGGACGCCGAGCTTTTCGTGGCCGCGATAGGATGAGACGGGATGAATAAGGTGGGCGCGGTCGAGTTCGATCAGCGAATTGGCGAGCATGGGGTTCTCCGGATTATCCGAGTGCCTGATTGGCAAGAGCAAAGATTTTGACGGGCGCATCTTCGGACTTCTCGGCCGGCGGTCTGCGCATCGCGATGCCTCCGCCGACCTCGACAAGCCCGCTTGCTGCGAGCCAATCCGACAGTCCGATATCTCTGTCTGTGTCGACGCGCAGGAAGGCGCCGGGTCGAGCCGCCGCAAAGAAGGTGATCAACGCCTTTGCATCTTCCTTGTTTGTCGCAACGACAGGGCCGATCACCTCGCCGCGGCCGAAGGCTCGGCAAGCCGCATAGCCGGCGACCGCTCCGCCCCGACGGATCACAGCGAATTCTCCGTTCCGGTCCAGAAGGTCGATAAGTGCAGCGCGATCAGCGCCGAAGGCGGCACTGTCGAGCGTCTTGATCGCGGAGAGGTCACCGCTCACCGCGGGTTCTACGCCTTGGGAAGGTGCAATCGCCTGCACCACCCCCTGATGCTGAACGACCGTCCCACAGGCGACGAATCCAAGCTTTTCATAAAGCGGCAGCCCCTCCGCGGTCGCGATCAGCCGCAACTGCCGATCGCCGGCGAGGGCGAATGCCTTCTCCATCAGTTTGCGACCCACGCCGCGGCCGCGCAGGCGCTCATCGACGATCACCATGTTGATCGTTGCACAATCCGCACCATAGGGCGTCATCAGGATCGTGCCGGCGACCTTGCCATCGCCATCCAAGGCGACTGCGCCGGAGCTTAGTTCGACAACGAAACGCCAATCCTCAGGCCGATGCGGCCATTTCGCCTGACGCGAAAGCGCTACCGCTTCCTCAATATGCTGCGGGCCAAAAGCCGCCAGACCGATCGCATCTGTTTGCATGGAGCATCCTTTTCGATGCCCCAAGTCTCAATCAATCGCCGGCGGCAGATCGTCTGAAGGCATACTGCCAGGCAATATCTTCCGCCGTAGCATGAGCGGTCTGCCGCATCTTATGCTGAGGCGGGGCAGAGGCTGTTCTCTGTTGGTTTGCGATTTGGTCCGCGAAGCGATTTCCGGACAATAGAATACCGGGCATGGTTTCCTTGCGCATTTTTCCCTCGAAGCGGGTAGGAGAGCTTGGGCCGTTGGCTTGTTCGGAAAACGGCCGTTTGTCGAACATCATCGCGGTTCGGTTTAAGTGGCGCCTTTCCCGTACTTCCATTTGGATCCCAAAATGATGGGTATTTGCGCCCGATCAGGCGCTTCGACTGAGGTATACCCAAATGGCATATAGCGCGGGCGGGGTAGTCCTGAAATGTACCTGCTAGATCCCCCCTTTGTTCTTCGCCGATTTTGAGGAGGTTTTTTGAACGGCACAAACCTATGAAAAACGGGCGCAAGCCGGTGCAATTGCCGGCACTTCCGTGTATAGAACAAACACGCTCCTGCTTAAGTATAGGGGCAGCGCGGTATCAGGACGCTCATTGAAGGTTTACTCATCTGCAGGGCGAATACCTTCCCGTCATCAGAAGGATCCTCAACGGGGTCGTCGATCTCCACCAACTGCAAACGCGGCAATGGGGAAAACAGACCGACGTTGTGAAACAGGTATTCGCAGTCGTCGCGCTGGTGGCCGAACTAGGAAACAGGGCCGTTCTGGTCGATGGCTTCTTGAGCAACAAGGTCAAGGCGGAGGCCATCGCGAGCGGCGATCCCATCATCTACCTCAATAGAAGGTGCCACGACAAAAAGCTGAAGACCCGTCGTCTCCTGGTTCTCGACACGACATCGTCAGATAAAACGGTGAACGCGCTCCATAGTAAGGAGCGCATGCATTTCCACGGTGTGTTCGAAAAACCCAAGGGTATGACGGTTAAGGCCTTCGAAATCCTACTAGGCGAGGTGTGCGGACTGGCCGAGACTATGGGGGAGCGGCAATTTCATGTGAAGCCGCCGAACTACAAAAAGGGCTATTCCCACAATTCCGTGCACGGCGATGGACCGATTGGAAAGCTCTTTTATGCCCTTCGACATGCCGGCACGACGTACAACGATCTGGGCTTTAACGGAGACCGCAATCGTCGATCTGGGCCGAAGGAGCGGACGACCTGCAACGCTAAGGCAAGTGGCCTTGCTGAAGGAAAAGCTTCGAACTTTACGAAAGATATCGTGCTTTGTGACAATGGCTCGAAACGAGCCGGGCAGGCAGCATTTCAGCTTTGGCTTGCCGACGAGATCCGCATACATGCCTTGCCGGCGAAGAAATCCAAATCTCAGCCCATCACGGCCCGGATCACTCCGGTGCCCCGGAAAACGGCCGGGAAAAAGGTGTCGAAATCTCGCGAAATATCGCATAAAATATTGATATTAAAGGGAAATCTTGCTATGAAAGGGGAGTTTGAAACTGGTTCAAACTCCCCTGGCAAGGTCGCTTTTGACGGCGATACCGAGCCTTCTGGTGCAAAATAGAAAAGCGCGGAGCCTGGGGTCATTGTCAAGCGCAAAAGGGAACCACCCATGCGTAAACGCAGTAAAAGCCCAAGGCTGACCCGCGAGATTGCCTCGCAGATCAAGGCCCTTTGGGAGCATACAGATCTTAACCAGGCCCAGATCGCTGCCCGTCTCGGGGCGCTGAACCAGGGCAGGGTGTCGGAGGTCATCAACGGGGCCAGATACCCCGACGTGCCGCCGGCGTCCAACATCAGCACAGGAGGTTTCTGACATGGCAAGAGATACGCATAGGGTCATGCCCCATAAGGATGGCTGGCAGGTGAAACGGGACGGAGGTCAGCGCGCCAGCCACGTTGCCGATACCAAGGCCGAAGCCGAAAAGCTCGGCCGGGTAATCAGCCGGCATCAGGAAACGGAACTGCAGATCCACAACAGGGATGGCAGGATCGCACGCTCTGACAGTCACGGGCATGATCCGGAGTCTTCACGGGGTTAACAGGCGTCACGCAAGGCAGGAATCTCTCCTGCCTTGCCCCGGACCTTCGTTAATGGAGACTAATAAACTTCTTGCGGATCTGTGCCCGAATATCACGAACTCGATCTTTGCTGATGTCGAAGCCAGCAGCAATGTCACATGTTTCCTGCTCCTGGATAAGCGCAGTGAAAACCTGCCATTCCCTAACGGTAAGGGTTTTCTCCAGACGTTGAACCATATCGTTGGTCTCATAGTCTGAAGCCGTATCCACACTGGAGGCCACGGCAGCCACTTCTTCCTGTATCTTCGCGTCCTCAAAACTGGCGGTAGGCTTATCACGAAACCTATTTTGGCTGTTGTTTCTCAGCATGGCACCGACATATGCGGGAGGATTTGGCTTAGAAAGAATGTCCTTACATTTAAGTAGGACCTTGAGGATGGTCTCCTGCGCCACATCGTCGGCCTGGAACTTTGCAACATTTTTTGAAGATAGGGTTCGTATAAACAAGCTTCTCAGCGTCTTGCTCGCATCATCCCGTGTAGTGCCCCCTGCATTTTCATCACAAAGCTGCCGAAGTGTACTGATTTGAATTATGTTTTTTGCTCGGTCTGGCGCTGGGTAGAGCACCTTATTGGCAAGCTCCGTGATGGCCGATCGATCAGTTGAAGTAGCCGTTATTCGGGCTATTTGCTCAACGGCGTCAGAACGTTCGAAGACTTTGCGGGCTAGTTCTTGATCCGCAGACACCTGCTTTTGGTTGGTGCAAAATAGGTTGAGCGAATAACTGCTGGTAGAGTTCCGAAGACAAGCGTCGTAGGTGCCCTTGTCCGACAGGGAGAGAGTGACGACAGGCGCAAGTTTCGACACCCACTGTCGCTGCAGGTTTGGGTTTAAACCTTTAATTCTTGCGTCCTTGAAGCCATCAAGGTTGAGAGAACGGATCGGTTCAAAAGTTCTGAAAATAGAAGGAGATTCTGTGATTTCAACTACTTGCGCCGAAGCTGCAATCATTCCGGCTGGCTGAGCAAGCAAACCGATGCTTATTGTTGTTATCTTGAGCAGATATCGAAACATGCTGTCCTCCGTGAGGTGAAGAGTAGAGAGGCCGGGGATGCAACCAGTACACAGACGTTCGTCGATAGTGCTTTCAATGTCCATCGGCGAACGTATGCGAAAATGGTAGTACGGGAGGGGCAAGCCCTCCCGCGTTGTTGATTAGAGGCCCGGAACCTTGAACACGCTCATCGGCAAGTTCTTGATACCAATTGCAGTGCCGTGGTTGAGCTTCTGGCTGCCAACGTCAATCTCGGTGGCGGACATGCCGCCCAAGCTCAACGTCTTTCCATCGGTGCCAAGACCAAGGCCCGTCGTATGACCGATCTTTACATCACCGAGATCGACGGACGTTCCAGAGTTGAATGAGAGATCCATGGCTTGTGCATAGATCGGAAGAATGGCTGCCACCGCCGTGACGGTAGCGCGGACTGTGAAGTATGACATATCATTGGCCTTTCATGTTAAAGTGAACACCAGCATCATTCGCTGGCATGTCGGTGACGGTGGCGAGGATCAAGGCAGGGTAGCGGGGTTAAAAAATTTTTGCCCCTGATTATGAGCCGGGAAACCGGCCCGTTTGGTGGGCCCGAGAGATCTAAAAAGGCATTTTGCGAAGGGCTGCCGCTCTGCTCACTACGGCGCAATGGGGAAGCGCGTTCGCGGCGCGGCGGCTGGCTACGCCAGCAGGAGGACGTCTTTGAGCGCTTCCTGGAGGGGCTTGGTCAGATCCACCTCCAGCCCTTCCGAAATCGCCGCTCGCAGCGCCAGGATACCGCGCTTGCGCTCCGCCGGCAGGCGGGCGAGGACTGCCACGCGGAACCACCAACTGCGGTTGGGATTATAGGGGTCCAGGCAGGCCAGGAACGTGGTGATCCGGAAGATTTCATCGAAAAGGATCAGGCGCTCGATCTCCGGCACGTCGAACAGGAAGCAGCCCCTCATAGAGGCTCTTGGCTTTCACCACGGCAAGGACAACACTCTGCCAAACTCCACGGCGCATACGAAACATTCTGCTTCAAGCGGCCCCAATTCGGTGAAGCCCGCCGTCTGTCCGAAGCTTATGATGGCGACAATGAATTGCAGATTGCCCAACCAACCAAGGACGACCTGACATGGCCACCTTTCGCCCGAAATACATCACTTTCGACTGCTATGGCACGCTGATCAATTTCCAGATGGCGGAGGCGGCAAGCGACCTCTATGGCAAAGAGCTCGATGAGGTTCGGATGCAGAAATTCATCCGCAATTTCGCCGCCTATCGGCTCGACGAGATCATGGGTGCCTGGAAGCCCTATGCCGAGGTCGTGCACAATGCCATCGAGCGAAGCTGCAAGGCCAACGGCGTCGCCTTCCGCGAAGAGGACGCGAAGATGGTCTATGAACGCGTACCGACCTGGGGGCCGCATCCGGATGTGCCGGCCGGCCTCGCCAGGGTGGCAAAGGAAATTCCGCTGGTTATCCTGTCGAACGCCATGAATTCGCAGATCATGTCGAATGTCGAGAAGCTTGGTGCGCCTTTCCACGCGGTCTACACCGCGGAGCAGGCGCAGGCCTACAAGCCGCGCTTCAGGGCGTTCGAATACATGTTCGACATGCTGGGATGCGGACCGGAAGACATTCTGCACTGCTCCTCGTCCTTCCGCTATGACCTTATGTCGGCGCATGATCTCGGCGTCAGGAACAAGGTCTGGGTCAATCGCGGCCATGAGCCGGCCAATCCCTATTATGGCTATACCGAAATTGCCGACATATCCGGCCTGCCCGGTGTCGTGGGTCTCTGACGAAGGGTTTTGTGATGAAGTTCGTCTCCTACTGGCACGACACCGCTCCGGTTTTTGCAGGAGGGGCGAAAGGCGCGGTCGAAGGGCACTATGATGTCGCAGTGATCGGCGGCGGCTTCACGGGGCTTGCTGCCGCGCGCCAGCTCGCCAAGGCGGGCGCCAAGGTCGTCGTGCTGGAGGCAGAGCGGGTCGGCTGGGGCGCTTCGGGCCGCAACGGCGGACATCTGAACAACGGCCTTGCGCATAGCTATCTGTCGGCCAAAGCGGAACTTGGCAAGGAGCGCGCCATCGCGCTCTACAGGGCGCTCGACGATTCCATCGATGTGATCGCGGGTTTGATTGCCGAGGAGAATATCGATTGCAATTTTCGCCGTGCCGGCAAGCTCAAGCTGGCATCCAAACCGCAGCATTTCGATTCGATCGCCCGCAATTTCGAGGCAGTGCATGCCGAGGTCGACCCCGATACGGCGCTGCTTTCGGCCGATGATCTCAAATCTGAAATCGGCTCGCCTTTCTTCGGTGCCATGCTGTCGAAGAAGAGCGCGATGATGCATATGGGCCGCTATGTCGCCGGGCTGGCGGAGGCGGCAGCACGCCACGGCGCGATTATCTACGAAAACGCCGCCGTGACGGTTCAGACCCGAGGCAATGGCAAACACGTTCTGACCACCGCGCGCGGAAAGGTCACAGCAGACCATGTCCTGGTCGCGACGGGCGCCTACACGACAGCCAATTTCGGCTATTTCCGCCGCCGGATCATTTCCGTCGGCAGTTTTTTGATCGCCACGCGTCCGCTCACGCCCGACGAGATTGCCGCGACCATGCCCGGCAATCGCACCTGCGTGAACTCGATGAACATCGGCAATTACTTCCGGCTTTCTCCGGACAATCGCCTGCTCTTCGGTGGCCGGGCGCGGTTTTCGGCGACGTCGGATCATCGCTCCGATTCCAAGAGTGGCGAGATCCTGAGGGAAAGCCTGGCAAAAATATTCCCGCAGCTCGGCAATATCGACGTCGATTATTGCTGGGGCGGCCTGGTCGATATGACTGGGGATCGCTACCCGCGTGCGGGCTATCACGACGATGTCTGGTACGCGATGGGTTATTCCGGCCATGGCGCGCAGCTTTCGACCCATCTCGGCATGATCATCGCGGATGCGATTCTTGGCCGAGCCGACCGAAATCCGCTGAAGGGGATGGAATGGCCCGCCGTTCCCGGCCATTTCGGCAAGCCATGGTTCCTGCCGCTGGTCGGGCTTTATTACAAGACGCTCGACAGGTTTCAGTAGCGACTCTCCCAAGCAGCCGACTAAAGAGGCGCGGATTGCAAAAGCCGCGCCCCATTTTTTCTGCGGTGATTGCGGCTCAGTTCAGCCCGCCCATGTGGAAACTCTTCATCTCCAGATATTCCTCGATGCCCGCCTGCGCGCCTTCGCGACCGAGACCGGATTGCTTGACGCCGCCGAAGGGGGAGATTTCCATGGACACTGAACCGGTATTCAGCCCGACCATGCCGAATTCCAGCGCCTCGCCGACGCGCCAGGCGCGTTTGAGGTTTTCGGTGTAGAAATAGGAGGCGAGACCATAAGGTGTGCCATTGGCAATGGCAATCGCCTCCTCCTCGGTTTCGAACCGGAAAAGCGGTGCGACGGGCCCGAATGTTTCTTCATTGGCAAGCTGCATGTCGGTGGTGGCGCCAGTCAGCACCAGCGGCGCCGTATACTGGCTGCCTTCCGGCATTGCGGGCTTGGTGGTGATGATCTTCGCACCCTTGGCGAGGGCATCTTCCACATGGCGGTTGATCTTGTCGATCGCCGCCATATTGATCATCGGGCCGATTGCCACGCCAGCCTCGGTGCCTGGGCCGACTGTCAAAGCTTCGACCCGTGCCTTGAGCCTGGCGGCAAAGGTATCATAGATGCCGCTCTGCACCAGGATACGGTTGGCGCAGACGCAGGTCTGGCCGCCATTGCGGAATTTCGAGGCGAGCGCGCCTTCGATCGCCAGATCGAGATCGGCATCATCAAACACGATGAAGGGCGCATTGCCGCCCAGTTCCAGGCTCAGCCGTTTGACACTGTCGGCGGCGCCACGCATCAGCAATGAACCGACGCGTGTCGAACCGGTGAAGGAAATCTTCCGCACGGTTTCGTTGGCCATGATTTCCTGGCCGATCTCCGAGGGCATGCCGGTGACGATGTTGATCACACCGGCCGGAATGCCGGCCCGTTCGGCAAGCACGCCGAGCGCCAGCGCCGAATAGGGTGTAAACTCCGATGGCTTGATGACCACGGTGCAGCCGGCGGCAAGCGCCGGCGCAACCTTGCGGGTGATCATCGCATTGGGGAAATTCCAGGGCGTGATGATGCCACAGACGCCGACCGGCTCCTTCAGGATGATGATGCGGCGGTCTGTTGTGGGCGAGGGGATGGTGTGGCCGTTGATGCGGCGTGCCTCTTCGGCAAACCATTTGACGAAGGAGGCGCCGTAGCGGATTTCGCCCTTTGCCTCATCCAGCGGCTTGCCCTGTTCGATCGTGAGGATCAGCGCCAGATCGTCGAGATGCTGCAGCATCAGGCCATGCCAGGCTTCCAGCAGCAATGCCCGTTCGGCATTGGTCCTTTTTCTCCAGCCTCTATAGGCCTGCTCGGCGGCTTCGATCGCAGCGCGGGTCTCGGAGCCGCCCATATCAGGCACCGAGCCGATTGCGGCTTGCGTGGCCGGGTCGATGACATCAACGGTCTTGCCCGAGGTCGACCCTACCCATTTCTCGCCGATCAGACCCTGCTGGCGAAAGAGATCCTTGTCCTTGAGAATTTGCATATGTGCCTCGATGTCAGGAAAGTGCCGCGATGACGGCATTGGTGATCGCATCGGTCCTGTCGCGGCCGGGAATTGTGCCGATGCCGCTTTTGGTGACGGCTTCGATGGCCTGCATGATTATCGCCGCCGCCTCCCGTTCACCCAGATGTTCGAGCATCATCGCGCCGGACCATATGGTGGCGATGGGATTGGCTATGCCGAGATGGGCGATGTCAGGCGCCGAGCCATGCACCGGCTCGAACATGGACGGTGCACTTCGGTCGGGATTGATATTGGCGGAAGCAGCAAAGCCGAGACCGCCCTGGATCGCGGCGCCGAGATCGGTCAGGATATCGCCGAAGAGGTTCGAGGCAACGATGACGTCGAGGCTCTCAGGCGCCATCACCATCCGGGCGGCCAGCGCATCGACATGGTAGCTTGTCACTTCGATATCGGGATAGTCGGCCGCCAGCGTGCGGGTGATTTCATCCCAGAACACCATCGAGAATTTTTGCGCATTGGATTTGGTGACCGAGGCGAGCTTGTGCCGGCGCAGCCGTGCCTGTTCGAAACCGAAACGCAGGATGCGTTCGACGCCGGTGCGGGTGAAAATGGAAGTTTCCACCGCAACTTCATTGTCCATGCCCTGATGCACGCGGCCGCCAGCGCCCGAATATTCGCCTTCGGTATTCTCGCGGATGCAGAGGATGTCGAACTTTTCCGCCCTGAGTGGTCCCTGCACGCCTGGCAGCAGGCGATGCGGCCGGATATTGGCATATTGCACGAAAGCCTTGCGGATCGGCAGAAGCAGGCCGTGCAGCGAGACAGAATCCGGCACTTCGGCCGGCCAGCCGACCGCACCGAGCAGGATGGCGTCGAAGGGCCTGAGCGTCTCGATGCCGTCTTCCGGCATCATCCGCCCCGTCTCCTTGTAGTATTTGCATGACCAGGGGAATTCGGTGCCGTTGAGCGCGAAGCCGGCACCCTTGGCCGCGACCTGCAGGACCGACCAGGCGGCGCCGGTGACGTCGCGACCGATGCCGTCGCCGGGAATGAGAGCGATCGAATAGGCTTTCATGACTTCCTCAAAGGCTGATGAGCACGCTCTTGGTCTTGCGGTTGGCGAGATAGGCCTCGCGTCCGAGATCCTTGCCGAGCCCGGAGCGCTTATAGCCGCCCGTCGGCAGGATATGATCGCGCGACCGGCTGTAGCGATTGATCCAGACGGTACCTGCCTGTATCTGGCGTGCCAGCCGGATCGTCCGCGACAGGTCGGAGGTGAAGAGGCCCGAGGCGAGGCCATAGGTCGGATGATCGGCCAATGCCAGCGCCTCCTCCTCGGTCTCGAATGTTTGCAGTGTCAGCACCGGTCCAAAAATTTCTTCGATGATGGCAGGCGACGACGAATCGACATCTGTGAGCAGCGTCGGCTCGTAGAAATAGCCTTCACGCTGCATGGCTTTGCCGCCGATGATGCACCGGCTGCCGCCTTCCACGGCCGCGTCGACGATCGATCCGATCCGATCCCGCTGGCGCTCGGAAATAACAGGCGAATATTGCGTAGCCTCGTCCCAGGTCGGACCGGGCCGGACACTTGACATGTGGGCCACCAGTGCCTCGGTGAACTGGTCTACAACGCTTGCCTCGACGATCACGCGCGTCGCCGCAACGCAGGCCTGGCCAGCATTGAAGAGCACGCTGCCGGCAATTGCATCGGCTGCCTTGGCAAGGTCGGCATCGGCAAAGACGATCTGCGGGCTTTTGCCACCCAGTTCTAGCGTCATCGGCTTGACGCCCGAGCGGGCGATGTTTTCCATGATGGCGGAGCCGGCGCGTGTCGAGCCGGTAAAGCTGACCTTGGCGATATCGGCATGGCCGGTCAACGCATTGCCAGTCGTGGCGCCATCGCCGAGCACGACGTTGAAAAGTCCTGCCGGCAGGCCGGCCTCGACCGCCAGCTGTGCCATATAGACAGTGGAAAAAGGCGTCATTTCGGATGGCTTCAGCACCACGGCATTGCCTGCGGCCAGTGCCGGGCCGAGCTTCCAGCCGGCCATGGAAACCGGGAAATTCCACGGCGTGATCGCGCCGACGACCCCATAGGGCTCGCTGAGGATCATACCGAACGTCTTGTCGTCGGTCGGTACGACGTCGCTGCCTTCCTTATCGGCAAATTCGGCGAAGAAGCGGATCTGCTCGGCCGTGACAGCGATGTCACCGGCGACGAGCTGACCAACCAGCCGGGTGGAGGAGAGCGCCTCGATCCGGGCGAGCGTCTCTGCCTCGGCTTCGATCAGGTCGGCCCAGGCATGCAGCACCCTGGTGCGCTCCCGCGGCCGGACGCCACCCCAATTGCTGGCCTTCAGCGCCGCCTTGGCCGACTGCACCGCACGATCGACCATGTCCGCGCCGGCAATCGGGCAGCCGGCATAGGCTTT
The DNA here is from genome assembly GCF_056403475.1 of Rhizobium sp. P2_G9. Taxonomy (NCBI): domain Bacteria; kingdom Pseudomonadati; phylum Pseudomonadota; class Alphaproteobacteria; order Hyphomicrobiales; family Rhizobiaceae; genus Rhizobium; species Rhizobium sp. P2_G9. Next base: position 233,990 of record NZ_JBFUFK010000003.1, read on the forward strand.
GCCGTCCGAGGGGCGGCGCATATCGATAGCGCCTGCCGCCGAAACCAGTTCGCCACCGATGAAATGGCCGATCGGCAGGGACAATGTATCGGGATCGAAGCTCAGGCCCATGGAATGTTCTCTCTCCGGAGTCTGCCGTCAGACTATCTCCACCTTCGGAGCAGCATGCATCGTGTGACAAGGAGAGGGCCGACGAATCTCCCGTTTTAACGGGCGCGGACAGTGAATTCTTTCGCCGTGGCCAGGGTTCTCCGGAGAATGACGAGGAAGGGCGTCAGGAACCGCGCCTCCGGCCGCGAGCGGTTGACGGAGACGCAGAGCTGCATGTTGACTTCGGGGGCGAAGGGGCAGGCGACGACATCATCGGCTTGCCACACCGACAGCTTGTCGACCAACGCAATACCCAGCCCACGCCGGACCAGGGGCAGAGCGCCGATCGACGAGGCGATCTGGATCGAGACATCGCGTTTCTCTCCCTCCGCTTCGAAGGCCTTGTCGAGGGCAGGGCCGATGACTTCGGCATGCGAGGCATAGGAAATCAGCGGCCGGCCGAGCAGGTCCTTCGGCCGGACAATGTCTGCCGAAGCTAGCGGATCGCCGTCCGGGCACACCGCAACGACCGGGATGTCGGCCAGGATTTCGAAACGAACGGTGGGCGCCAGGATCGGGCTGAGCGTGATCGCCACGTCGATGTCACCCAATTCCAGCGCATCGGCGATCTCGCGTTTCGGCAGCGTATGCAGGTGGATCTTCACGTCACCCTGGTCCCGGCGGAAGGTGGCCAGGGCTTCCGGCAGAAGCGAATAGGCGATGGGAAGGCTGGCACCGATCCGGAGCAGGCCGATCTTTGCCGCGCCGACGTCACGCGTCAGGGCCGTCAACGTGTCAAATTGCCGAAAGGCCCGATCGACATCGGGATAGATAAGCTGTGCTTCCATCGTCGCCACCAGTCGTCCGCCGATCCGGTCGAACAGGGGATAACCGAGCTGGTCTTCGAGATGGGCCAGAAGCTTGCTCACCGCCGGCTGGGAAATGCCGAGCGCATTGGCGGCGGCGGTGATCGTGCCGTCGCGCATGATGGCGCGGAAAACTTCCAGCTGGCGCAGATTCATGTCCGTCCGGTGATCACGGGTTTCAGAGAGCGTAGCGGATTCGCATCTCGTCAAACAGTCCACGCATCTGTTTGCCGACCGGCCTCGGATCGCTCGCCATCCGCTCGACCGCGTCGAAGACACGGTGCTTGAGGAAATATCGCCAGCCGACCGGTGCTGTGGCGAGGAAATCCGTCAGCAGGTCGTAGCGCTCGCGCGTCCAGACGTGCTCGAAGGCGGCACGCTCCGCACCATAGCTGATGATATCGGTCGATCCACGCGGATGGTTCGTCCGCAGGGCAAACGTGGCGTCCGTATCGACCTGGCCATGACGGATCACCACGCCATAGTCTTGCTGAGCTCGTTCTCCACTGACCACGCCCTTCAGCACATCGGCGAGCACGGCCTCGACCGGCCGGTCGAAAGGATTGCCATAGCCGCCGGCGCCGGGCCCGATCACCCGGATGATATCGCCGGGTCCGCAATGGACGACATCGGTATTGCCGAGCGAGACGGCATCCTCGCGATCCGGATTGCGGATGAATTGCGAGATTGCTCCGGCATGCGCGCCAGCCACGCCCCAGGAGGGCATCACCGACCGGTTGCGGTTGCGCGCCGTGACCACGGTTTCGGGGGCGGAAATCTCGAACTCCATGATGGCCGACAGTCCACCGCGATATTTGCCAGCAGCGCCGGTGTCCGGCTCCAGGCCGTAGCGCAGGAAGCGGATCGGCACTTCTGCCTCGCTGATCTCGATCGGCGTGTTGCGCAGGAAGCCCGTCGCGCCGCCGGCTCCATCGCTGCCGTCCGAAAACGGTGTGCCGCCGCCACCACCGCCGACCGGGCCGATCGAGGCCATGACGGGCTTGCCGTTGCGGCCCGTCGTCTTGATGTTCATGATCGCATTTCCGCCCGGCGATGCGGCCGGCATCAGGTGCGGCAGGGCCTGGACGAAGGCGCCCAGCGTAACGATCTGGGTCATGGCGCAAGTCAGTGAACGCATGCCGACGGCCGCCGGCCGCGTGCAGTTGACCACGGAGCCTTCCGGCAGGATGGCCCTTGCCGGTCTGAGCGTTCCGGCATTCAACAGCAGATTATTGTCCAGGGTAAAGAGGACATAGGTGAGCCCGACCATGACCAGCGGATGCCGCTCGCGACCTCCGGTCGGCATGTTCAGCGACGAGCCGAGCTGCGGGTCACTGCCGGTATAGTCAAGAATGACTTCATCGCCATGCACCCTCAAGGTGAGCGCAATGCGACAGGGCTTGCCGCCGACCGAATCCTCGTCGGCATAGTCGGCAAAGAAATAGTCGCCATCCGGAACGCTCGCGATGATCTGGCGCGTCTGCGCCTCGGCATAGTCGAGGATCTGTTCGACGCCTTCGATGAAAGTGTCGAAGCCGAAGCGGCGAACAATATCCTGCATCTTGCGCTCGCCGATATTGACCGAGGCGATCTGGGCATGCAGGTCGCCGAGATTCTGCTGCGGCATACGCACATTGGCGCCGATCATTGCCGTGACGAATGTGTTCATCCGCCCGCCCTCGACGAGCTTGACCGGCGGGATGCGAATGCCCTCCTGCTCGATCTCGGAGAGCGACCGCGACAGCGATGCGGGCACGGCGCCGCCGACATCGGTATTGTGGATATGGCCGACGACGAAGCAGGCGAGCCGCCCGTCATAAAAAACCGGTTTCCAGATATGGATATCGGGCGAATGGGTGGCGACGAAGCCGCTATAGGGATCGTTGGTGATGCAGATATCGCCGTCGGCATAGCTGTAGAAGGCCTCCAGCAGCGGCGCATAGTCGATACCGGAATACCAGGGCGCGCCGAACTGGCGGGGATTGGCGAAGGCGAGGCCCTCACGGGTGACCACCTGGCAGGAAAAATCCTCCGTCTCCTTGACGAAGGCCGAGTGCGCGGTGCGCATCAGCGTGAACGCCATGGCATCGGCGGCGGCGGAGCAGAAATTGGCCAGGACCTTGATGTTGCGCTTGTCGATCGCCACGATCAGAACTCCGCCTTGGTGATGATGAGATTGCCGAAACGATCGACCACGAGCTCGAAACCGGGTGGAACCACCGTCGTCGTGTCATCCTGCGCGATGATTGCCGGACCTCGCAGACGATGACCCGAACCGAATTGGGCACGATGATAGACATGCGTCGCCCAGGAACGGCCATCGAACCAGCCCTCGACCGTCTTGCGCGGCTCTAAGGCTTCGCTGCCCTTGGCAATTTCCAGCAGCCCGGGCTTTTGCGTTGCGCCAGTGATCACCAGCCGGAGGTTGATCATCTGTACGGCCGCCTTGGCATCGGCATGGCCATAGAGACGCTCATGTTCACGATGAAAGGCCGCGGTGATGGCGGCGGCATTGCCGGAGAGGAGCCAATCCGCCTCGATTTCGGTTTCTATTTCGAAAGACTGGCCGAGATAGCGCATATCGGCGGTCAGGCGCATCGTGCCTTCGTCATGATAGGCCTGTGCCGTCAGCCAGGCTCGGGCGCTGTCCTCGAGTTGGTTGAGCATGGGCGTGAGCGCAGCGATCTCGTCCGTCGTCACATCGCAGTAGATCGTCCGGATGAAATCGTTCTTCAGGTCGGCAACCAGGCCGCCAAGGGCCGAGACGACGCCAGGCGCGGGCGGCACGATCACACCCTTCATGTCGAGTTCGCGCGCCAGGAAGCAGGCCAGCATCGCGCCGGCACCGCCGAAGGCGAAGAGGTGGAATTCACGCGGGTCGATGGCATAGCGCGACATCAGCGCGCTGACTTCGGCATACATGCCCGACACCGAGATATCGATGATATTGCCGGCCAGCGTCTCGACATAGGTGCCGAGTTTTTCTGCCAGCGGCGCCAGTACCGCCCTGGCTGCCGCATGATCGACGGTGACGGCGCCATAGCCCAGCGGCATATGCCCCATCAGGTTGGCGGCAGCCATGGCATCGGTGATTGTCGGCTTCGTGCCGCCGCGGCCATAGCAAGCGGGGCCGGGCGTCGAACCGGCGCTTTCCGGGCCGACATGCAATGTGTCGAGCGCATCGAGCCAGGCGACGGAGCCGCCGCCCTGGCCGACCGAACTGACGGAGACTGATGGCACGTGGATCTGAAAGTCGCCGATCACCTCGCCGACCCCATATTGCGCCTGACCGTCGATGATCACGGCGACATCGGCACTGGTGCCGCCGATATCGAGGCTGAGGATATGGTCAAAGCCGCTCGCATGGGCGAGATGGCCCGCACCGATGACCCCGGACGCCGTGCCCGACAGGATCATCTGCACACATTCCTTGCGMGCCTGGTCGATGCCCATCACGCCGCCATTGCTCTTGGTGATCGTCAACGGCCCTGACACGCCTTGCCGGCGCAGCACGGTTTCGAAGCGATCGAGATAGTTGGCGACGCGCGGCTGGACATAACCGCTGATGACGGCGGTGATCGTCCGCTCATATTCGCGGATCACCGGCCAGGTCTCGGCAGAAGAGATGACGTTGAGATGCGGTGCGATGCGCCCAATCATCGCTTTCACCACCTGCTCGTTGGCGGGATTGCGATAGGCATGCAGGAAGGAGAGCACGATACCGGTGCAGCGGCAGGCGATCACGGCTTCCACGGCGCGAGCGACATCCGCCTCATCGGGTGCCAGAAATATCTCACCGGTGGCGAGGGTTCGTTCGGCGATGCCGAAGACCCGGTCGCGCGAGATCAGCGGTTTGGGCCGGACGGAATAGAGATTGTGGATCTGCGGGATCTTAAGCCGCGCCACCTCCAGCACGTCTTCGAAATTGCGCGTTGTGAACAGGGCGATATTGTCGCCGTTGCGCTGGATGACTGTGTTGACGCCAACCGTGGTGCCATGGGTGAAATAGGAAATGTCGGAGGGCTCGATGTCGTCGCGCGCCTTGAGCTTGTCGAGCGCGAGCAGCACTTCCTCGCCAGGCGCATCCGGCCGTGAAAACACCTTGAGCGTTGAGAGCTGGTTCGTCTGTTCATTCAGCACAGCAAAATCGGTAAACGATCCGCCGACATCCACGCCAACCCGATAGGCCATGGTCATACTCCTTCGCTGCGGAAGCAGTTTTCGCAGGCGGGTCATGCGGCTACCACAGAATATTTAGGTGAAGTCCATAACCTTTGGTTATGATGTCTTCGTAGGTTTGGGCACGATCATATAATTGCCTGGCTGTGGCGCCGGCCGATAGCCGGCCTTTTCATAGACCGCGTGTGCATCCGCCGTCGCCAGCATCCAGGTGCTGATGGTGGCGAGTTCCGGATGGTTGCGGATTTCCCGCGCCAGCCATGATGCAAGACCCCTGCCGCGATGCGCGGGCAGGGTGAAGACGTCACGCAGATAAGCGAACATGGCATAGTCGGTGACGACGCGGGCAAAGGCGGCCATCGTTTCGTCCGGGGCATAGATGCCGATGACGAGCGAATGATCGAGCGCGCGCTTGAGCACATCCGGATCAAGCCCCTTGGCCCAATAGGAATCATTGGCGAGAAAGCTATGGACCACGCCGAGATCGATCTGCTCCGGGTCCGTGCTCAGCAGATAGCCGTCGCGCTGCGCGGAAAATATCGCCTTGGATGATCCTGCCGTCATCCGCCCACCGTCACATAGATTTTCCGCACCGTCTCGATGGTTTTCCATTTGCCGACAAAACCCGGTTTCATGACGAAGCTGTCGCCCGCTCCATATGTCACGGCCTCGCCGCCATCGGGGGTGATCTCAACCACGCCGGACAGGATATGGCAGAACTCGAACGTTTCGCCCTTGATCGAACGCGTTTCGCCGGGCGTCGCCTCCCAGACGCCGGTACGCACCGATCCGTCCTTTGCCTCGTCCTGCGCCCAGGTCTTGAACGAGGGATCGCCGGTGATCAGCCTTTCAGGCAGAGCCTTGGAGTGCCTCGGCGTGGACTGCGGATCGGTGACGACGGTTTTGAGCAGCGACATGGAGGACCTTTCGAATGTGGAGTCAATAGCCGCGCCGGCGGTCGACCAGACCGATCGGCTCGAGGCCGGCACGAAGGCGGTGGATGTTGTCGATCACGGCGCGGGCCGCCGTTTCCGGCTGGGTCGTGCTTGCGACATGGGGTGTGAGGATGATCTTCGGATGTGCCCAGAAGCGATGCTCTGCCGGCAGTGGTTCCGGATCGGTGACGTCGATGAAGGCGCTCGCCAGATGACCGGAATCGAGTGCTTCCAGCAGTGCATCGTGATCGAGATGCTGGCCGCGCCCGGCATGCACGAGCATCGCGCCCGCCGGCAGGCTGGCAAACAGCGAGGCGTTCAGGATGCCGGTGGTCTCCGGCGTCAGCGGGAGCAGGCAGACGAGGATGTCTGTCTGAGACAGCATGAGCCTGCGACCGTCGTCGCCGTGATGGCAACGGACACCCTCTATCTCGCGCGACGATCGGCTCCAGCCGGCAAGGGCGAAACCGAAGGGTTTCAGCCGTTCGATGACTGCCGAGCCCAAGCTGCCGAGGCCGAGAATGCCGACACGGATCTCCTGCGCTTGCCTTTGGGGCAAGGCACGCCAGTCTGCCTTTCGCTGTTGACTGAGATAGTCAGGGAGTTGGCGATGCAAGGCGAGCACCGCTAGCGCCACATATTCCTGCATCATCCGGATGATGCCGTCTTCGACCATGCGCACGATCTTGATATGCGCGGGCACTAACTTGTCGTCGAACTGGTCGACCCCGGCACCGATCGAAAACAGGATTTCCAGATTGCGGTAGCGGGCGAGGTCGTCGGGCAGGGTCCATGTGATCAGGTATCGGACCGCATCCGGGTCGACGCTTGCGGGATCCATGGAAAAGGGCACATCCGGCAGCGCGTGCGCAAAAGCCTCGGCGAAGATCGCACCGCGCGCGGCATCGGAATTGAACAGAAAGGTCATTGTCAGCCTTTGCCTTTCAGGCGGCGCATTTTTCGCCGAGAGCCTCGATCATCCTTCGGCATTGTTCAAGCTCGGCGAGCAGGATGAATTCGTCGGGCTTGTGAGCCCGGTCGATATCGCCAGGACCGCAGATGATCGCATCGACACCAGCCGCCTGGTAGAGGCCGGCTTCAGTGCCATAGCTAACGGCGGCCAGCGATGTCCGACCGGTCAGATCCTCCAGCAATCCGACGAGCGCGGCATCAGCGGCGAGCGACAGGGATGGATAAGCGCTTAACGGCGTCCAGTCCACGGTGAAGCCCTGCGCCTCGAGCGCCTCCGCCCGCGTTCGGATTGGTGCCAGCAGGTCGCCGGGATCGACGCCGGCGATGGCGCGCGCCTCGAGGTCGAGCGTGCACTTGTCCGGAATAATGTTCAGCGCCTGCCCTCCGGAAATGATGCCGGCCTGAAGCGAAGAGTAGGATGGTTCGAAGGTCGGGTCGAAAGGACCTTCCGCCAGCCGTCGGGATTGCGCCACCGCGCCGCTCAGCACGTCGGCCATTGCATGGATGGCGTTGAGGCCAAGATCGGGACGGGACGAGTGGCCCGCCCGGCCGCCGATGGTTACACGCGCGGCTGCCTTGCCCTTATGCGCGCGCACTGCCTGCATGCGGCTCGGTTCGCCGATGATCGCGCCGAGTGGCGGTGCGCAAAGCTCTTTCAGCTGCGCCAGCATATGCGGCACGCCACGGCATCCGGCCTCCTCGTCATAGGAGAAGGCGAAATGGATGGGTCTGCCGAGATTGGAGCGAGCGAGCGCCGGCGCCGCGGCCAGCGTTGCCGCCAGGAAACCCTTCATGTCGGTCGTTCCACGCCCGTAGAGCTTGTCGCCCTCCCGGCGCAGTGTGAACGGGTCGGAGGTCCAGCCGGTCTCGCGCGCGGGCACGACATCCATGTGGCCGGAGAGGATATAGCCGGTTCCGTCCCTCGGGCCGATCGTGGCAAACAGGTTGGCCCTGTCGCCTTCCGGCCCCGGAAGCACGGTCACGGTTGCGCCCAGGCCTTGCAGATATTGCATGACCCAGTCGACGATATCGCCGTTCGGCGTGCCGACCACGCTCGGGAAAGCAACCAGACGCGAGAGGATGTCGAGCGTGTCCATCATGGTCCTCAGAGCATGCCGGGTTTGCCGAGATCGGTGCCGTCGATCATGCGTTCGTAGCGGAACGGTTTTGGATCGACGCTGGGCCTGTCGCCGCGGATGAGATCGGCGGCGAGCTGGCCGGCGCCGGGTCCGATGCCGAAGCCATGCCCGGAAAAGCCGGAGGCGATGAACAGGCCCGGACGCGACTGGACGGGCGAGATGACGGGGATGGCATCCGGCGTCGAATCGACAATCCCGCCCCAGCTTTGCGCCACGGTGATACCCGTGAGTGCCGGATAGTATTCCTGTAGCTTCCTGACGCCCTTGGCGACGAGATGCTGGTCGGGTGCCGGGTCGAGGGTGCGGATGCGCTCGAACGGCGAGATGCTGTCGGCGCGCCACTTGGCCAGTGATTCCGGCCCGTCGAAGAATGATCTGCCGAGCGAATAGGTGAGGCCCTTGCGGCGGATCTGGAAGGTTCGCCAGAAAGCCTTGGCCTGCAGCAGGCCCCAGGGGGTGATCTGCAATTGCCCCTGGCCGCTTAGCCCGATCGTGTAGCCGCCATCCAGGCGCCGGCGCAGGGTGACATCCGGTGTGAAAATGCCGCCTTCGGTAACTGCTTCTGCCGCCTTGGTGTAGAAGGATGTCGACTTCACCGACGCTTGCAGGAATTTAACGCCGTGATGGCGCAGCAGCATGCCGCTCCACGCGCCGCCTGCCACCAATACGGCCTGGCAGCGGATCAGCCCGCGCTCCGTGACGACGCCGAAAATCCGGCCGGCGCTGGTCTCGAAACTGCGCACGGCACAATTCTGCACGATAGTTGCGCCGGCGGCTATTGCCGCCTTGGCAAGCGCTGCGACTGCCAGCTCCGGCTCGGCCTTGCCGTCGGTCGGCGAATGGACGCCGCCTTGCCAGCTTTGGCTGTTGCCCGGCAATTTCTCCTTTGCCTCGGCGCTGGAGAGCATGCGCGTGTCGACGCCGAATTCCCGTGCGATCCTGCCCCATTTCTCCCAGGTGGCGATGTCGGCGGCATTGTTGGAGGCATAGACGAGGCCGGTTTCGCGAAACCCGGTCTCCTCGCCGGTGCGGCGGTTGAGGTCGCGCCAGATTTGCAGCGCCAGCTGGGCAAGCGGCAGCTCGCGCGGATCGCGGTTCTGCTGTCGGCACCAGCCCCAATTGCGGCAGGATTGCTCGCCGGACACGATGCCCTTTTCGATGACCGCGACCGACGTGCCGCGGCTTGCCAGGCTGAGCGCGGCGGAGATCCCCGCCATGCCGGCGCCAACGACAACGACGTCGACGGATTGGGGAATTTCGTAAGGAGTGACAATCCTGCGCACGGGTGGCGACATGTTTCCGGCTCGTTGGGCTATGAAGGCGAATTCTGGATGATCGAATGCCGATAGGATGACGTCGTGTCAGCATGATTGCATGCCGAATGCAGGAATGTTTCAGTCGATTGTTGTGCAGTCATGCGTTTTYCGAGCAAATTGTATCGGGCGGATTGGCCTATCTTCACATGCGGGACATGCGCTCCTCTCAGCGCATCATATCGGTATCCAATCGTAGGGGTGGACATTGAAGGTATCAGACAGCCTGCGGGTCGATGCTTTCTCCATGCGCATCGGCAACATCCAGGATGTAGAGCTCGACCAGCTGCACGCGCTGTCGATCTCGGTGGGCTGGCCGCATCGCGCCGAGGACTGGCAGTTTCTGCGCGAGACCGGCCACGGCATCGTGGCGCTCGACGAGATCGGGCGCGTGATGGGGTCCGGCATGTGGTTTCCGCACGGCGACCGGTTTGCGACTGTCGGCATGGTCATCACCTCGCCGCGGCTGCAGACCAATGGGACCGGCCAATGGCTGATGAATCACATATTGAGCGAAGTTTCCGGCCGTGAGCTCAGCCTCAGCGCCACCCGCGCGGCGCGGCGGCTCTATCTGTCGCTCGACTTCAAGCCGGAGAAGACTGTCTTCCAATGCCAGGGCACGGCGCGAATGGGCGATGGCATCGAGGCGACAGCGTCCGACGGCGATGTGCGGCTGCTCGGCGCCGGCGATCTCGCGGCTGTATGCGCATTGGATGCGGCCGGCTTCGGCGTCGACCGGACGCCGCTGGTCACACGGCTCGAGCGCCAATCCATCGCCTATGGCCTGTTTCGCTCCGGCGTGTTGCAGGCTTTCGCCTTCTGTCGTCCCTTCGGACGGGGCCATGTCATCGGTCCGGTGGTCGCATCGAACGACAGCGACGCGATCGCCGTCATCCGCCCGCATGTCGAGCGCCATGCCGGCCGGTTCCTGCGGCTCGATACGCGCCGGGAAAGCGGCGACTTTGCCTCCTACCTGTCGCAGTCCGGCTTGCAGGTCTATGACACAGTCCTGACCATGTCGTTTGGAAAACCCGTTGTCGCGCAGGACGCGCATGCCTTCGAGACATACGCGCTCGCGACCCAGGCGCTGGGCTGATTCTTCTGCGAGCTTCGACGCGTCATGCGCCGGGGGCTATGCCTCGTCATAGCCGACAACGCCCTTGATCTCCGTGAATTCATGCAAGCCGAACTTGCCATATTCGCGGCCATTGCCTGACTGCTTGTAGCCGCCGAAAGGTGCGGCGCCATCCCAGGCCGAACTGTTGATGCGCACGGTGCCGGTCCGCAGCCGCCGGGAGAGTGCGCGTGCTTCCTCCAGGTCGCCCTGGATATAGGAGGCCAAGCCATAGGGCGTGTCATTGGCGATGGCCACGGCCTCGTCGACGGAGTCGTAGCCGAGGATGGAGAGCACCGGCCCGAAAATCTCCTCGCGGGCGATCGTCATGTCGTTGGTCACGCGGGCGAATACGGTCGGCCTGACATAATAGCCGGCATTGAGATGCGCCGGCCTGTCCGGGCCACCGGTGACGAGCTCCGCACCTTCCTCGACGCCCTTGCGGATCAGGCTCTGGATCTTGTCGAACTGGACCTTGCTGACCACGGGACCGATGTTGGTTTCCGGATCCGCTGGCGCCCCCACCTTGATGGCATCGGCAGCCCTGGCGGCGATCGCGATCGCATCGTCCATCCGCTCCTGCGGTACCAGCAGGCGCGTCGGCGCATTGCAGGACTGGCCGGAATTGTCGAAGCAGCGGCGCACGCCGGCGCTGACGGCCTGTTCGAGATCGGCGCTTCTGAGCACGATATTGGGCGATTTGCCGCCCAGTTCCTGGTGCACGCGCTTGACGGTCGGCGCTGCCATCTGGGCCACCGAAATGCCGGCCCGGGTCGAGCCGGTGAAGGACACCATGTCGATGTCGGGATGGCTGGCAAGCAGGCTGCCGACTGTAGGCCCGTCGCCATGCACAAGGTTGAACACGCCTTTGGGCACGCCGGCTTCGTGCAGGATCTCGGCAAAGATGACAGCGCTCAACGGGGCAATCTCGGACGGCTTCAGCACCATCGTGCAGCCCGTGCCGAGCGCCGGCGCCACCTTGCATGAAATCTGGTTGATCGGCCAGTTCCACGGCGTGATCATCCCGATGACCCCGACCGGTTCGTGCACGATCCTCGTCGATCCCTGCATGTATTCGAGCTCAAAAGACTTGAGCGCCCGGATGGTTTGCTTGAAATGCGATATGCCGATTCCAGCCTGCTGGCTGCGCGCCATATCCAGCGGCGCGCCCATTTCCCGCGAGATCACCTCGCCGAGTTCGTCTCTCCGGCGCGTCAGGATGGCGAGAACACGTTCGAGCAGTTCGAGCCTTTCTTCCTTCGTCGTCATCGAAAATGACGGAAATGCCGTGCGCGCAGCCCTGATCGCCCGTTCCGCGTCCTCGCGACCGCCCATGGCGATCCGGGCAAATGGCTGCTCGGTCGCCGGATCGATGACATCGAGGGTGCTCGTGCCGAGAGGCTCGACCCAGGCGCCGTCGATGTAGAATTTCAGTGCATTGTTCATTCCAAACTCCATCGAATTGGCAAGGAGGGTATGTCCGGCTGGCTGGACCATAGCACAGTGCAATCGCTAGGAATGCTGAAAGCCGAGGCAATTCGGCTGATGCTGCCGAACAGCAGGTCGAAGCGAGCGCCATCGACGGCTCCCAGAACGCTTCAGATCACAAGTGCCTGGAAAACGCGCGTGTGAGCATCGGATCGAGAGCCGGGCGTAGTTTGATGAGATCGTTGTAGAGCGCGCGCGGTATATTCATCCCGTCGCGCATGGTCCTTCGCCGGGCCTCATAGCGACGCTGAGATGGAAGCCGCGCATTCTGGCCTGAGATCGCCTCGAACAACATTTCGGCCCGATCCAGGTTCTGGCCAAGTGAGCCGCCGAGAAACGAGGCCGGATCGAGAATGATGACCAGCTCGCCGTGCAGTGGTGCCGCATCCCTGCCGCCGTCATAGGCCTTGGATTCAATGCTGAGCATGTCGCCGATAAGGGGACCGGCGAGGAGTTCGATCATGGCCGACAGCGCCGAGCCCTTATGTCCTCCAAAGGTCAGCATGGCGCCTTTGAGTGCTTCGGCCGGGTCGGTCGTCGGCTTGCCGTTGAGGTCGATCGCAAGTTCGGCACGGATCGGCATTCCCTGCCGGTTGTGCAGTTCAATTTCGCCTCGCGCTGTGGCGCTCGTGGCAAAGTCGAAGACGAAGGGCTGCTTTCCGGGACGAGGCCAGGCGAAGGCGAAGGGATTGGTTCCGAACACGGGTCGCGTTCCACCCGCGGGGGCAACCCAGCTGTGGCTTGGCGTCATGGCGATCGCCGCCAGGTCTTGTTCCGCGATCGGTTCCACTTCGGGCCACAGAGCCGATAAATGATGGCAATTGTTGATCGCCAGCGCTGCAAGCCCCTGGTTCTTTGCCTTGAGGATCGCGAGGTCGATGCCGCGGCTATAGGCCAGCGAGGAGAAGCCATGGTCGGCGTCCACCTGAAGGATCGCAGGGGCGATATCGCTGATGACTGGTTCCGCGATCTTGTTGATCCGTCCCGTTCTGACGGAATACGCGCAGCCGAGCAGGCGATAAAGTCCGTGTGAATGGCATTCATCGCTTTGCGCACGCACGATCACATCGGCGACGACTTCGCACTGGGCCTGGCTCAATCCCGTGCTGGCGAGAATGTCGAAACTGAGCGCAGTCGCTTCCGACAGCGAGAGGTTTACCGCATCGGTCATCGTCATCCCGAAACGTGATCGCCATTCAGGCCGCATGTGTCGTCCGTAGCTTGGGCTCGCGCATCACGCGCAAGCCCTACCGCTTGCCGGATCGTCAGGCCAGCGTGACCCAGATTGTCTTCATCTGCGTATACTGGTCGAAAGCCTCGATGCCCTTGTCATAGCCGCCGAAGCCGGACGTCTTGTAGCCGCCGAACGGTGTGGTGATGTCGCCTTCGCCATAGCCGTTGACGGCCACGGTTCCCGCCTGGACCTTGCGCGCCATGCGCACCGCGACGTTTATGTCGTTGGAAAACACGGTCGCGGCTAGGCCGTAGTTGGAATCGTTGGCCAGGCGGATCGCTTCTTCTTCCGTCTCGAAGGTCATGACGGCAACCACCGGGCCGAAAATCTCATTGCGGGCGATGGCCATGTCGGGCGTGACCTTGCTGACGATCGTCGGCTCGACGAACCAGCCGCCGGTTTCTTCCAAGGCACGGTTGCCGCCTGCGACGATCTCGGCGCCATCGGCCTTCGCCTGCTGGATGGCGCCCATCACGCGCTTCAGTGCCGAGGCTTCGATCAGCGGTCCGAGCTTTGTCGTCCGGTCGGTCGGCTGGCCGACGACCCAGCTTTCGGTAGCCTTTACCAGGGCGTCGACAAACGCGTCCTTGATCGATGCCTGGACGAGAATGCGCGAGCCGCAGGTGCAGTTCTCGCCCATGTTCCAGAAAGCAGCGCCCGCAAGGTTCTCCGCAATCTGGTCAAGCCGGTCGGCCGCATCCGCCATGACGATCTGCGGGCTCTTGCCGCCGCATTCGAGGACGATTTTCTTGAGGTTGCTGTCCGCCGAATAGCGCAGGAACTGGCGGCCGATTTCCGTCGAGCCGGTAAAGGTCAGGACGTCGACATCCGGATGCAGGCCCAGCGCCTTGCCAGCCACATGGCCGAGGCCGGGGACGACATTGAACACGCCGGCGGGAATTCCGGCCTGCAAGGCAAGTTCGGCAATGCGGATCGTCGAAAGCGAGGCAAGTTCGGCAGGCTTGACGACAATGGAATTGCCGGCAGCCAGTGCCGGGGAAATCTTCCAGGAAAGAGTGCCAGCGGGGAAATTCCACGGCAGCACCATTCCGACAACGCCGACGGGCTGGCGAACGATAAGTCCCAGATTGCCTTCGCCGGTGGGCGATATCTTGCCGAACACCTTGTCGATGGCCTCGGCATACCAGCGAATATTATTCACGACATCTGGGAGGTCGAGCGTTTCGCAATCCGTCAGCGGCTTGCCTGCATCGATTGAATCCAGCAGAGCCAGTTCGGCGGCGTTGGCTTCGACTATATTGGCGAAGTTGAGCAGGATGCGTTTGCGCTCGCGCGGCTCCAAGCCGCTCCAGACACCGTCGTCGAATGCCTTCCTGGCAGCTTTGACGGCTCTGTCGACATCGGCCTCCGAGCAGGCGGCAATCCGGTTCAGGAGCGTGCCGGTTGCCGGGTTGAGATTGTCGAACGCGGCCTTGCCTTCGGCGTCGACCAGCGCGCCATCGATCAGAGCCTGTGTGCGAACTGTCGCGGGGAGGGAAGTCATGTCGTCTCCATTCACTAGATTATAGCACCTTGCTGAGAAAAGCCTTGGCGCGATCGGTTTTCGTATTGCTAAAGAGTTCGGAAGGGCTGCCTTCCTCGACCACGACGCCGCCGTCCATGAAGACCACCTTGTCGCAGACCTCGCGGGCGAAGCCGAGTTCGTGGGTGACCACGACCATGGTCATGCCTTCAGCTGCCAGTTCGCGCATGACGTTGAGCACTTCGCCGACCAGTTCCGGGTCGAGCGCGCTGCTTGGTTCGTCGAACAGCATGAGCTTCGGCTTCATGGCCAAGGCGCGGGCGATTGCCACACGTTGCTGCTGGCCGCCCGACAAGGTGCGAGGATAGGCATTCGCCTTCTCGGTCAGCCCGACTTTCGACAAAAGCACCATCGCTTCTTCGACGGCCTGGGTTTTTGCGACCCGCTTCACCTTTGTCGGCGCTTCGACGATGTTCTGCAGCACCGTCATGTGCGGAAACAGATTGAAGTTCTGGAAGACCATGCCGATATCGGCGCGCTGACGCGCGACTTCCGACTTCTTCATCTCGTAGAGTTTGCCGCGATGTTCGCGGTACCCGACCAGTTGGCCGCCGACCTGAAGGAAGCCGCCATCGATACGCTCAAGATGGTTCATGCAGCGCAGGAATGTACTCTTGCCGGAGCCTGACGGTCCGAGAATGCAGCAGACTTTCCCATACTCGATGGTCAGGTTGACGCCTTTGAGGACGCGAAGCGTGCCGAAGGATTTTTGCACGCCGCGTGCATTGACCGCGTACTGGTCGGTGAATTGGGAGGAAAGTGCGGCCAGCATCAGACGGTCCCCATGTTCGGTTCTTCGCTCTCGTTTACGGCGCTTATCCGCGTGTTCAGCCGGCGATCGCTCTTGCCGAAATGGCGCTCGAGGAAGTGCTGGCCGATCGTAAGGAATGTGGTCAGCGCGAGGTACCAAAGCGAGGCGACGATCAGGAGCGGAATGGTCTGGAAGTTCGCCGTGTAGATCAGCTGGGCGGAGTAAAGCAGTTCCTGCAGCGCGATCACGCTGACCAGGGATGTCGTCTTCAGCATGCCGATCAGCTGATTACCGGTCGGTGGAATGATGACGCGCATCGCCTGCGGCAGAATGATGCGGGTCATCACTCGGAAGCTCGACATGCCCAAAGCCTCTGCCGCTTCGCGCTGGCCGACGGGCACGGAGTTCAGGCCCGAGCGCACGATCTCTGACATATAGGCGCCTTCATTGAGGCCGAGCCCGAGAAGGGCGGCGACATAGACCGTGATGAACGTATTGGCATCAAAGGAGCCGAGGCTGGGGCCAAAGGGAAAGCCGATGGTTATCCGCGGATAAAGTGCCGAAAGGTTGAACCAGAAGATCAGCTGCACAAGCAGCGGCGTGCCGCGGAATATCCAGAGATAACCGGAAGCGATGCTGCCCAGCACCGGGTTCTGAGAGATGCGCATCAGCGCAATGATCGTGCCGAGCACCATGCCGATCGCCATGGCGGCGATCGTCAGCCAGATCGTCGCGAGAAGCCCCGAGAGAATGGCTTGGTCGAACAGATACTGGGCGACGACATCCCACTGGAACCGGGAGTTGGTTATCATCGAGGTTGCCAGACCGGCCAGGATCACGATCAGCAGGGCGGCGGCGATCCAGCGTCCATGGTGCTTGAGCGGCACGACTGGCATCTTCTCATAGTCTTGGCTGAGCTGCCTCACGATTAGCTGTGTCAATTGCGTTCCCCTGAACGTCGTCAAGTTAGCGGTAGATGCCTCGACATTTCTATGGTAATCGATAACCGATAGCCGTTTACATAGTGGCAAGTGAATGGCGATGAGTCAAGCTTGATGGCATTCGAAAAAATGACGGAGTGGAAAATGAGTGAGAATTCCTGGGCCAATTGGGGTGGCAATCAGTTGTTCGAAGCGGAATCGATCGCGCGGCCGGAAACGGAGGATGAGGCGATTGCCGTCATTCGGAGCGCGGTCAGGGAGGGGAAGACCGTCCGAGTCGCCGGTGGCGGGCATTCCTTCACGCCGGTTGTCGAAACCAGGGGCCTGCTCCTGGATTTGTCCAGGCTGACGGGCGTGATCTCCGTCGACAAGGCATCGCGCAAAGCTGAGGTTTGGGCGGGATCGCGGATTGCGGACATTGGACAGCCGCTGTGGGATGCCGGTCTGTCGATTGCAAACCAGGGCGACATCGACGTCCAGTCCGTGGCCGGTGCCGTTGCCACCGGCACGAAGGGATCCGGAATCCATTTCGGCTCGATGTCGTCTCGGGTGAATAGCGTTCGCGTCGTCAACGGGATGGGCGAGGTCGTGGACATCGACGCCGGCAAGCCAGAGCACCTGCTGGCTGCGCAAGTGGCCGTCGGCATGCTGGGAGCGGTTCTGCGCGTCGGCCTCGACCTTGTTCCGCGTTACGGCCTGCGGGAAGAGAATGTCATCCTTCCAATGTCCGAAGTCCTCCGGCAATGGGACCATCTGCTGGCCGAATACAGGCATTTTTCATTCTGGTGGATGCCCACCGACCGCTCGGCGGACATGTACAAGCTTGGCGATGTGCCGGCAGATCATTGCTTCGTGAAATTGCTGCGCGAAGTCCCCGGCGAATTGCCGGACGAACCCCAGGGCGAAATCAATCGCCGGACCGGCCGGGCCTATCGCATCTATCCTGACGGAACGACGGTCGCCGAATTTCATGAGCTTGAATATATGGTCGGCGCCGACCAGGCTCGGTCGGCTGTCGACATCATGCGCGATCTTATGCTCAAGCGATTCCCTGAAGAAATCTCCCCGCTGCAGGTGCGTTGGCAAAAGGCGGACCAAGGCTTCCTGTCTGCGCAGAGTGGCCGGGATAGCACATCAATTTCGGTTTCCGGTGAGATCGGTCGCAATTACGAACCCTTCCTATGCGCGGTCGACGAGGCGCTTCAGCCGCTCGCGGCACGCCCACATTGGGGCAAGCTTCACTTTCTCGATAGGCAGCGTGTGCAGGCGCTTTATCCGGATTATGAGCGGTTTCAGCGCGTGCGGCTTCAGATGGATCCGCAAGATCTCTTCCTGAATCCGCATCTCTCGGCGCTTTTTGGATAGTGTCGACGAAGTGGCTGCCTCCGCCAAAATGGAGGCGGTCTTCGTGTTGACACTCCGTCAGTCACATGTAATATATTACCCGTTACCAATCACTAAGGCATGAAGTCCGATGAAGATCGCCTCCATAGAAGTTTACGGCTATGAGCTCACCTATGCTCATGGTGAGTATGTCATGTCCAAGGGCAGGGCGGCGCAGAGCCAGGCGTCGACCCTGGTTCGGATCCTGACCGACGACGGCGTGGAGGGTTGGGGCGAGAGCAGCACGCTCGGCGGGACCTATCTGCCGGCCTTCGCGGAAGGAACCCGCGAAGGCATCCGCGTGATGGCGCCTTCGCTGATTGGCCTGGATCCGACGAACCTGATCATCATCCACGAGGCCATGGATGCTGTCCTGCTCGGTCAGAACAGTTCCAAGAGCGCGATCGACGTCGCCTGCTGGGATATTCTCGGCAAGGTCGCCAACCTTCCGATTTCCAAGTTGATCGGCGGCGTTGCCCAGAAGAGCTTCCCTCTTTACGAGGCCGTGCCGCTCGCTTCGCCTGAGGAAATGGCGGAATTCGTCCGTGTTCGTGGCAAGGCGGGCATCAACCGGTTCCAGGTGAAAGTCGGCAACGATCCCTATGAAGATGCCGAGCGCACGCGCAGCGTCGTGAATACCTGCCCGAATGACGCCGTCATCGTGGCGGATTCGAACGGCGGCTGGAATCTCCAGGCAGCAATCATCGCCGTCCGCGAAATGGCCGGCCTCGACATTTATATCGAGCAGCCGTGCAGGGACACGATGGACTGCGCCATCGTCCAGAAAATGAGCTCGCTTCCCCTCGTCATGGATGAATCTGTGGTCAACGCGGCCGAGCTCTATCGCGCGAAATACGAAGCCGGAGCCGGCTCGGTCAACATCAAGCTCGCGCGCGTGGGCGGCATTACCGGGGCAGTGCGGATGCGCAACCTGGCGACGGATCTCGGCATGACGATGTGCATCGAGGATGTCTGGGGCGGAGACGTCACGACAGCGGCCGTGTCGCATGTTGCCGCCAGCACCCGTGCCGACGCGCTCCTGCATGCCTCCTTCTTCAATGATTGGACCAAGGAACATATCGCCGGCTACGCGCCCCGTTCGCACCAGGGGCGGGGCAGTGCGCCGGAAACGCCGGGCCTTGGCATCAGCGTCGATCACAAGGCCCTGGGCCGGGCACTCTTCGAGGTGACGAAGTGATGTCCGATAGCCGCACCCTTCCGCCAGCCGCCATCAAGTGGCTCGATCGGGCAGGCCGACAGGAATTCCTCGCTGTCGATTCACATACGGGAGGAAATCCCACACGCATCGTGCTCTCGGGCATTGATCTGCCCGGTGACGTCACCACCGTCGATGCAGCCCGTCTCTGGTTGCGCGACAACGCCGATCACTGGCGCCGGCGGCTCGTCCATGAGCCCCGCGGCGGCGGCCTGACCTGTGCCGTTCTGCCCATCCATAGCCAGGAGGACGGCTGCGATATTGGCGCTGTCATCCTTGAACCTGGCTCCTATCCGCCCATGTGCGGCCATTGCATGATCGGGTTCGCGTCGGTCATCGTCGAACTGGGCATGCTGCCGAACCTCTGGCGCGACAGCCCGACCCGGACGGAATTCAGCATCCGCACACCTGCCGGCCCGGTCGGTGTGACGGCCCGCCGTGATGGCGAAAAGTTCACCACCATCACGCTGACCAATGTCGAATCCTTCGTCGTCTCGAAAGGCGCGTGCGAGGTCGACGGCCAGAGCATGCCGGTCGAGCTGCTCTACGGCGGTGATTACTACATTTCGGTGGATGCCCGGACGATTGGCCTTTCGCTGGATCGCGGCAACGCGACAGAGATCGTCCGTCTCGCGCGGCGGCTGAAGGAGACCTACACGGCGGACGGTGTTTACGATCCGCTTTCGAACGATCTTCTCGACGTCTATCAGGTGCTGTTTTACGAGTACGATGCTGCTACGCCAGATCGCGCCAAGATCGTCGTCGTGGCGCCTCCGGGCGTGATTGATCGCTCGCCATGCGGCACCGGCACGAGCGCCCTGTTCGCCAAGCTGGTGACCGAAGGCAGGATCGCCGCGAGTGACACGCTGACGACAGAGAGCATTATCGGTTCGACCTTCACCGTCACCGCGAAGCGGGTGCGGGAGACGCCGGATCGCAAGTTCACGACACCCGCTCTCACCGGCCGCGCCTACATCAACGGTTTTCTCATTATCGCTGCGGACGAGGACGACGGTCTCGCCGATGGCTTCGCCCCGCTCTGACAATTTCGATCCAGGAGATATAACATGACCCTCAAGGGTGTACTTTCCGCAATCGTCACGCCATTCACCGCCGATGGCGAGAAGATCGACGAAGCAGCACTTCGCAAGCTTGTCGACCAGAACATTGCCGATGGTGTCGATGGCTTCGTGCCAGCAGGCGGCACCGGTGAATTCTCGGTGCTTTCGCATCAGGAACGTCTGCGTCTGGTCGAAGTCGTCGTCGAGCAGACGGCCGGACGTGCCGCTGTCCTGGCACATACGGGCGCGACCTCGTCTCGCGAGGCAATCGAATTCACCAAGCATGCCGAACGGGTCGGCGCCACTGCGGTGATGCTGGCGACGCCCTATTACGAGCCGATCGGCTTCAACGAGGCTTTTGCTTATTACGCGGCTGTCGCGGACGCGACGAGCCTGTCGATCTGCGCCTACAACTTCCCGCCCGCTACCGGCCTGCATCTCGATGTCGACTTCCTGGTGAAGCTCGCCCGCAAAATTCCGCAAGTCAAATATGTCAAGGATTCCTCGGCGAACATCATGCAGATGTTCAACCTGCTTTCAGACCATTCGCAGGACATTACCCTGCTCAACGGCGAGGACGTCCTGATGCTTCCGGCACTGGCATCGAAGGCGCCCGGCATGGTCATGGGCATTGCCAATTTCATGACTCCGGCTCTGGCAAAACTGCAAAAGGCAAGTGAAAGCGGCGACGACCAGACGCTCGTTTCGGTATGGCGTGACATCAATCCGATCGTGCGCCTGCTCGGCAACGGCCGCTACAATGCCGGCGTCAAGGCCGCCTGCGAAATCCTCGGCTTGACGGTCGGTCCCGTCCGTGCGCCTATCCCGCAATATACGGCGGCCGAGAGGGAATCGCTGAAGGCCGCCCTGGCTTCGGTGAACCCTGACTACTTGACGCGGGCTGCCCGATAACGATCAACGGCAGCTCCGCAAAAAGGGGCCGCCATGGTTTATCCCGAGAGGGCCAAAGGAGAATTGACGTGAAGGTCGAGATATTTTCAGGGGTCATTCCTGCATTGATGACGCCTTGCAAGGACGATCGCAGCCCGGATTTCGACGCACTGGTGCGCAAGGCGAAAGAATTGATCGCCGGTGGAATGTCCGCTGTCGTCTACTGTGGCTCGATGGGCGATTGGCCGCTGTTGACGGACGCACAACGCATGGAAGGCGTCGAGCGTCTGGCCAAGGCCGGCGTGCCTGTTATCGTCGGCACTGGCGCGGTCAATACCGCGTCTGCCGTTGCCCATGCGGCGCATGCCCAGAAGGTCGGAGCCAAGGGACTGATGGTTATACCGCGCGTGCTGTCGCGTGGCTCCGTCATCTCCGCCCAGCGCGCGCACTTCAAGGCGATCCTTGCGGCGGCGCCGGATCTGCCCGCGGTCATCTACAACAGCCCGTATTACGGTTTTGCAACACGAGCCGATCTGTTCTTCGCTCTGCGCGCGGAACATCCGAACCTCGTCGGTTTCAAGGAATTCGGCGGTCCCGCGGACCTGCGTTATGCTGCCGAGAACATCACCAGCCGGGACGATGACGTCACGCTGATGGTCGGTGTCGACACCGCCGTCGTGCACGGTTTCGTCAATTGCGGCGCCAAGGGTGCGATCACCGGCATCGGCAATGTTCTGCCGCAGGAGGTGATTCATCTCTGCAAACTGTCGGAAGCAGCCGCCGCGGGAGATGCAAAGGCGCGCAAGCTCGCCTTGGAACTGGAGGCAGCACTTGCCGTCCTTTCCTCCTTCGACGAAGGCCCGGATCTCGTGCTCTACTTCAAGTACATGATGACCTTGAAGGGCGACAAGGAATATACTTTGCACTTCAACGAGACGGACGCGCTGACGGACAGCCAGCGCGGCTATGTCGAGGCTCAGCTTGCATTGTTTGGCAAATGGTACAGCAACTGGCGCCAAATCAACGCCGCGTAGCAGTACGCTTTCGTTAAGAAAATTCGTGATGGGGCCGCTCTGCCGGCCCCATTTTGTCTGAGGCCCTATCGTTTGGCGATGATCCTCTGTCGCGTGCTGCCGGCCTTATAAACTGAGTGGTAGCGAGACGGGTTTTCCTTCGGATGCAGAGCGGTAGATCGCCTCTACGACCTGGACCGACATCAGGGCTCTCGCGCCATCATCTGGAATCTTGCCTTCGCGCAGGTCGTTGACAATGGCTTGAAGCTGCGCGCGTTGGCCTTTGGTCGGGAAGTCACGAGGATTTTGCAAGTCCTTGAAACTGAATCCGCCAGGCGTCGAATGGGTCTCCCCCTCGTCCGCCGTCTCGCGAAACAATATCTCATCATGCTCCCCATTGATGACGATCGTGCCTCTCATTCCGCTGATCGTCAGCAGGTGCCGCTGGCCGGGGAAGGCGGCTGTCGATGACGAGAATGATCCCATGACACCAGACTTGAAAGCAAACACGGCAACAGCCGCATCCTCGGTTTCGATGTCGTGAAAGGCTGTCCTGGTCATGGCAAAGACAGAGGAAATCGGTCCCAGCAAGAACTGCGCGAGATCGATCAGGTGAGTCGACTGGGTGATGACGCAACCACCGCCCTCTATCGCCCACGTGCCGCGCCAGGCATCGCCAGAATAGTAGGAAGGCCGCCGGAATTCGTTGTCCAGGATGCTGACGAGAAAGATCCGTCCCAGGGCCCCGTTCCGGACATCGGATAGGGCCTGCAGGGCTGCATCGGAATGCGCGCGGTGATAGATGACGGACAGGCCAACCTCGCTTTCGGCACAGGCGGCGATGACGTCACGGGCGCGGTCGGAGGTAATTTCGAGCGGCTTCTCGACCATGACATGCTTGCCTGACCTGGCGGCGGCAACCGCATAGTCCTTGTGAAGGCCATTGGGCGTTGTCACGATGACGGCATCGATCGTCGGGTCGGAAAGGAATTCGTCGAGATCGCTCGACCATTTTGGAATCGAAAAGGCGGCGGCAAACGCTGCCGCCTTTTCCTGGCTTCTTGCAAAAACCGATACCAGCTCTGCGCCGGTCACGTTGCGCAGTTCGCGCGCATGCGTCTCTGCAGCGACGCCGGCGCCGATGATTCCGAAGCGGCAAGGCGTCATGGCTATTTTCCGCCGACGCCGGAGGCCGCGCCGGCAGAGCTGACGACATGCAACGGGGCGGCCCGGTCCTGCTTGCTGAGCAGGCGCGCGCGCGCCCGCTTTGCGGCCTCGTGGCCGGTGCCGGTGGCGATTTCCATATTGCCGATCTCGGCGAAATAATCGCCGGCGAAATGGATGTCGACATCGTCGCGCTCGCAATAGGCAAGCATGGGGTCGAAGTTGAAGCCGGCGGGTCGATAGGTGTTTCCCGGCACCCATCGCTGAACGATTGTTTCCTTGATGTGCCCCTTGAGCTCGGGGAACATCCTGTAGACGTCGGCAAGATAGGTGTCCCTGATCCCTTCGTCCGTCAGCTTCAGCATTTCGCGTGCGGGCGCGCCGCCGGAATAGACCATCAGGCTGCCGCCCGGCTTGCGCGGGCCACCGGTACGAAGTGGGTTTGCGTGATTGAAGAACATGTCGAACGACGCATCCGGCGTGGTGATGGCGTAGATATCGTCATAAGGCATTGGCCCGGTTTCATCGGTGATGATGCCCATGGTGGGGAAGGGGCCGTACTGAACGCTCTCAAGTACGGTTTTCACGTCCTGAGGAATGTTGCGGACGATTTCCGCGGCCTGATAGGCCGGTACGGCGACGATGACCTGCCTGGCAATCGCAGTGTATTCGATGCCATCGGTCTCATAGACAACCGTGACTAGGTCGCCCGTTTTCGCCACTGACTTGACCGTCGTGTGATAGCGAACACGGTCGCCGAGAAGTTCCATCATTCTCTCGCCGAACCGGCCGGAACCGCCATCGAGATTGAGCGCCATGGAATCGCCCTTGCCGGCCCAGACAGCGCCGAACAGCGACACGCCGACGCCAGCATGCTGATCCTCCGCCTCGGCGGCGGCGCGACGCGATGCAGATTGGAACAGGGCTTCCAATCGCTTCGGCAAACGACCGAGGAAATCGCGGAACGTCTGGTTCGCCATGAAGCGGGCGACGCGTGCGCGGCGACGCTGGTTGCTCTCGCCATAAACCGGCACCATTTCCTTTTGCCAGCCCTTGACCGCTTTCATGATGCGCAGGCCAAGACGAGCAAGGGCGATCCGCTCGCCCAAACTCATCTTCATGCTGAAGGGCAGCATCGACACCGCCTTGGGTTTGTAGACCTTGTTGCCCCACCAGATGGCGAACTTGTTGCCGGGAATGGTAATGATATCGAGGCCGATCGAATGAAGAATGTTGCGCATATGCGAGCCCGGAGGCGGGAAGAGATGTCCGCCGAGGTTCAGCCAATAATCACCACGCGCCACGGAATAGAGGCGGCCGCCAAGCCGATGCGTCTTCTCCAGCACCAGAAGGTTACGCTCACGCAATTCCCACGCGGCAGACAGCCCGGCCGGACCTCCGCCAACGATAATGACGTCATAACTCGGCTTATCCATGTGCTGTTCTCACCTCGATATTGTGGTTCATTCGGCCGCAATCTCAGCGGGTTGCCCCATTTCTTGTCCGGCCATCGTCTGCCAAAAAAGTTCTTGCGCTGTTGTCGATAAGCGGTAATATATCACCCGTAAGACACCATTGTCAACGAGGCAGTCGTTATCGAACCGGTCGCGAACTGCACGAACCGAGGGGAATGAAAATGCTTAGTAGGCGCAACATTTTGTCGATCCTGACAGCGACGGTTGTCGGAGCCATGTCGCTGACAACAGTGCAGGCGCAGGACATCGCGAAGTCGGATGACGTCGCAGCCATGCTTCCCAAGGCGATCAAGGATGCTGGAGTTCTGCGCATCGCCGTGCCGGATGTCGGAAAGCCATTGGCTTATAAAGACGGCAGCGAGCTAAAGGGCATGGATGTCGATCTGGCCAACGCGGTTGCAGCGACACTCGGCCTGAAAGCCGAGATCAGCCTGATCCCGTTCGCGGCAGCCCTGACCGGCCTGCAGGCGAACAAGTACGACATTTCCTTCGGTGAATTCTATGTCAAAACAGAGCGCCTTAAGGTCGCGGATTTCGTCACCGACTGGCAGGACTACAGCTCGTTCCTGGTCGTTGACGCAAAGGGCTTCAAGCCCAAGAAGGTTTCGGAGATCTGCGGCCACATCGTCGGTGCGATGGCTGGATCCGCTGAGTTGGAAACGTTGAAGACCGGCGCAGCCAAATGCGACAAGGCAGCCACCGTCAGCGCCTTTCCCTCGATCAGCAATGCCATTCTTGCCTTGAACAGCGGTCGCGTCGACGGCGTTCTGATCAATCGGGGCGGTGCGCAGGAATCCATTCGCATGAATCCGGCACTGAACGCGTCCGGCGAAATCGGCGGCGGCCCATGCGCCACCGCTGTCGCGCGAAACGAAAATTCGGCACAGATGCTTCCGGCGCTCAAAGCCGCCTACGACCATCTGATCAAGACCGGCGACTACGCAAAAATCCTGGAAAAGAACGACACCTCGTATGGTGCCGCAA